>NZ_JBWJVQ010000209.1:0-2763 GCF_056339875.1 Blautia sp. ZXY-1-C6 | reverse complement strand
CCCGTAGAACTTCGGTTCTACGGGTTTTTCTGTTGCCTGGAAATATATAAAAAAGCGGAAAAGAATAACGAACAGTATAGAAAAACGGTTGCCGGGAGAGTGTCCTGACAACTGCTTGTGATAACAGAATGATAACAAAATATGAAAATTGACAATTTTTAAAACTATGTTATACTATTAATATAACATAGTTAGTAACAGGATTTGGTTCGATTCCAAACACCATCAAACCAATATTGGGAGCATTGTCGAATTGCTTGGTTTCTGGATTGATTTATGATGCAGTCAAACATATTTGCAAGAAAGGACTTGATTCGATGAGAAAAGAATATATATTAATATTTGGTCTGGGAGTATGCGATGGTGAAGTGTAATGGTTGCACGGTTTAACATACTAAGCAGACTCCCACCCAGACCACCAAAAACTCAGAGCTCATAAGGGCTCTTTTTCTTTTGTAAAAATTATGTCAAATCATATGTCTTGATGGAATTACCTTCAGTGCCCTTCTTAACGATGGTATGACAACCTATCGTAGTTCCCATAGCACGCAGTTTCCATTCTTCCTGGGTAGCGTTCAGTTTATCCAGTTCTTCCTGTCTTTTATCAGCATCTTCAATAGCTAATATTTCAGCTTTTTCCTTTTCATAGACATTTTTAAATTGACACCATTTTCTGAAAAAGTCCTGCATCGTAGGATTATCGAACGTCAGTGAAATCTTCTGATCAGATGTCTCAGCAAGTGAAAGATTCACTGAATCATCAATAGAAAACAACAGAGAGAGTACATCTCCGACTGTTTCAATATTAAAATCCAGAAAAACACTTACATTTAATCCCAGTGCAGTTGCTATCTTTTCTAACTGATCCGGTTTTGGATTCCGGATTCCCAGTTCATATTTTCTGATCGTTCCTACGTTAATGCCGGACAGCTCGGCTAATTGTATCTGACTGTATCCTCTGAATTCCCGGAATGCCCGGATTTTCTTACCTACCATAATGTGTTGCCTCCTTAATAATATTTGTGCTTCTATTCTAGCACATAAGTGAATGATGCAAAAGAGTGAGATTTAACAAATTGCTGATACGCAAGCAATATGTATGGAATTGAAAAAATAAATTCGCAAATGCTTATTGACAAATTCACAAAAGTGAATTATTATAAGAGAACAACGAAAGAGTCACAAAAGTGACTGGAAAGGAGGACGCTATGAGAACTAATTATATGATGACTGTTGATGATGTTATGGAAGAATTAGGTGTGAAACGCAGTAAAGCATATTCTGTTCTGAAGCAGCTCAATGATGAACTGGCAAAGGAAGGATATGTGGCAGTTCGTGGAAAGATTCCACGTCCCTACTGGGAAACAAAATTTTATGGATGCTCTCAGAGAGCAGTATGAAGGAGGATTTAAGATGTCAGCTTACAAGGACAAAACACAGGGAACCTGGTATGTGAGCTTCCGCTATATTGACTGGACAGGTAAGAAAACGCAGAAGCTGAAAAGAGGGTTCAAGACAAAGAAAGAAGCATTGAATTATGAAAAGGAATTCATAAGAAAGACTGCGGCGGATATGAAAATGGAGATGAACAGTTTTATTCAAGTCTATTTTGAAGATAAAAAGAATGAACTGAAAGAAAATTCAATCCGTAATAAGCAGCACATGATGAACAAGCACATTGTTCCATATTTTGGAACAAGAAAAATGAATGAAATTACACCAGCAGAGATTATCCAGTGGCAGAATGCCATTCAGGAAAAAGGATACAGCAAGACTTATGAGCGTATGATCCAGAATCAGTTAAATGCACTGTTTAATCATGCACAGAAAATTTACAATCTGAAGGAAAATCCATGTAAGAAAGTAAAAAAGATGGGGAAATCGGATGCAAATAAGCTGGAGTTCTGGACGAAAGCAGAATATGACAGATTTATCGCCGGGATTGAGCCGGGGAGTGAAGATTATCTGATATTTGAAATTCTGTTCTGGACAGGAATTAGGGAAGGAGAGCTTCTAGCATTGAGTCTTTCGGATTTTGATATGAGTGGAAATCTCCTGCATATCAATAAGACCTATAACCGGATCAAGAAAAGAGATGTGATTGATACTCCAAAAACAGAAAATTCGGTCCGTACTATTGATATTCCCAATTTTCTTAAGGAAGAGGTACAGGAGTATGCAAAGAAGCATTATGGATTTCCGGAAGATCAGCGGTTGTTCCCGATTGTGGCGAGAACATTGCAGAAACGTCTTAAGAAATATGAAGCACTGACCGGTGTAAAACCAATCAGAGTGCACGATATCCGTCACAGCCATGTGGCATATCTGATCTACCAGGGCGTAGAACCACTGATTATCAAGGAAAGGCTGGGGCACAAAGACATTCAGATGACATTGAACACTTATGGGCATCTGTACCCGTCACAGCAGAAAAAAGTTGCTGAGATGCTGGACAATAAACGTTAATACAGAGGAAGAAGTAGATAAAAACAAAGAAAGTAGTCAGAAAAATATTTTATGCAATTAACTATAGTAAGAAGTTGAAGATAAGTTCCATTTTACCGGATCGGGATTCAGATTATGTGATTCTTCTTGAATTAGAGGATGGGAGCAAATTTGAAATTATCATTATTCCTACAAGGAGATTTGTGTAAGGAGCAGAAGCTATGAATACTGACAGACAAAAAGAAAAAGCCCAGATAAAATATCTGAGCAAGTTCTCTGATAATCAGATTCACTGATATACCATCTTGGCAGATTAAG
>NZ_JBWJVQ010000208.1:0-13064 GCF_056339875.1 Blautia sp. ZXY-1-C6 | reverse complement strand
TAATAGGATTTCTCATTTCACTCATAATTATTTCTCCTTTCATAAATCAATTTTGTACAGTACAGATACTAATTCTAAATTGAAATGGTTGAATTATTTTCTTCTGTTCCTTACATTTTAGATAATACACCTTTTATTTCTTGAAATTTTATTCATGTAATAAAATCGACTGTCTATGTAATTTTTGTTAGAATATTAATAGTTTTGTTTTTTCACATCTTCCATATAAAAATATTACTGTCTACCAACGTAACCGTTCAAAACAAAAATCTTTTCTACAATGTCAAAAGCGGATATGCGCTAAATCGCATATCCGCTCCAAATTCTTTCAAACCGCAAATAATATTTCCCGATATATTCTCTGCAACTCTCATAATATTCAATTATCCCACCATATTTTTCGATATTTGCTAGGTGTCCTCCCATACTTCTGCTGAAACGCCTGGTTAAACGTCCATTGGCTTTCAAATCCGAATTCAAGATAAATATCCATAATCCTTTTATCTGTATTTTCCAGCAGATTGGAATAATAATGATGTAATATTCATCACCAAAAATGATTATCAAATTTCAACAAAAAGATGTAAATAATATCAAATACACCGTCTACCTTTTACCTCAATTTTTTTAATCAATCTTATTTCCGCTTACCAACATTTTCTTTTTTTAAAATTTTAGAAGTTTTTACAAGTGCTTCTATTAAAGTTAAACCTGTCAGAATTACAGCAACCCCCATCATAAATAATGTCCATGCTTTGCCCTTATCAAAGGTTACCAAAATAGCTATCACAGCTACAGGCATGTTTATATATCCTAAACTTGTTGCCCATTGAATAAAAAAGTTCGGCCAAAACTTTTTCTCTTCTTCCACTTCATTCACTGTTTTCACTTTTTTGGCGAAATAAAGCATACAGACTATAGATACAGCTATCAGTATTATTTTCCATACACAATTAACTTTCGTTTCCTCTGGTGGAAAAAAGGTATCTATCATGATAACTGCTATTCCAATGATAAATGCTATTTCACTATACAATCCTGAATAAGCGGAATCTTTCATGTCATTTACTTTTTTCTCTAAAGCAGTAATTACAGATTGGTGATACTGTTTTGCACTTTTCTTATTTCTGTTCATGTAATAAATCCTCCATTAATAATAACATACTATTTCATCTCAATTATATCTCCCAAAAACTATAACTTTTTCAACCGATACCCCACATTGACCAACGTTTCGATAATATCATGTCCCATCTTTTTTCTTATCTTCCATATCACATATTCTACTGTTCTGTATGGTATCTGATCATCATGATAATGAATACCCCATACAGAATGATAAATATTTGTCTTTGGCATTACCCAGTTTGGCTTTAAAGCCAGTAGATATAAAACTTCAAATTCCCTGGGTGTCAGGTCTATCTCCTTTCCTTCGTAGATAACCTGATAGGACATTGGATTTAACTGTAATTTCCCGTTGCCCAACACTACATTCTCTTTATATTCTGGAAAAACATACTTCATGTGTATGCCTCCTCTTGATTTGTAAATTCAACTTTTCTCATTCCAGAAAGAAATACTGGACGAAAACTCCCCGCCCAGCACTTCTTCAATTATCAGTTATTTTAATGCACTCTCTATATCCTCCGCTGCCTTTTCCATAATTTGAAGATACTCTCGGAGCTTTTCAGACTGGATATTTTCCTTTTCTGCAAGTGAATTGATCAGAAAACAACTTGTTTTTATGCAGCTTAGCGGATTTCGGATATTGCTCTGCAGTTCCGCCCGCATAGTACGATAATCATTTTCTATATCCAGTGTCCTTGTTACTGCCCTCTCACAAATATCCAGTAGTTGATTGATACACTCTGCCAACTCCTGCACCGGATTATTCAAATACCTGCACCTAACTCTTTGTTCCAAACATTGTTCAGAAAGAATACCATTCAAATCATTTAACAGCAGTCTACATTCTCTATCACATTCCATTTCTACAGTTCCATTCATGCGCGATAATCAATAATAGAAAATTCCTTTTTCTCAGGTCGGTATTTGTATATAAGATCATAGGCGCCATAATTTTCGTCTAAATCTTCACTTATGTAAAGAGCAGCTATCCCCAAACTTTTTGCTGCATGATAAGTAAGTATTGCAAGATCTGCCTTACTCTGCTCTTGCATTCTTTTGAATAAATCGAATATCACAACAACCTTTCTGCCTCCAGAAAAGGCACGCGCACAGATACATCTCATTTTTTCTCTATGATTAAGATCCGAAGGATATTTTTGTAATAAGTGGCCTATGTCAAAAGCCTTAACCAATTCCTCTATATTGGATTTATCTCCATCTAACAGACTTGGCATAGAAATGTTTTCTTCAACCGTCATAAATTCAATCAGCGGAAACTCTTCTGCCGCTATTCCAAACAAGCGCCTGTTTAAAAGAGAACGACTATTTTCGTCCAAATCAAGCCAGTCTTTATTACATACAAATATCTCTCCTGTTTTTGGTTTTTTATATCCGCAAAAGATTTCAAAAAGTATCCGTCCAAAATTTTCCCCACACATAAAATAGCAAACTTCTTTGGAATTTACCTCAATGTTTAAATTTTGTATATGGGCTTCCTCATCTGCCATATTTTCAACTAGAAATGGATACATAGTTTCTCTCCCTTTGTATTAAAAAGGCACTAGATAACAGAAAATTCTTACCTAGTGCCTTTTTCTAAACTGCCTTTGTCTGTATTTGCAAGTTTTACCACCAGCTAGTTACTACTGCTGTACAGTTATTGTATCCACTCTCCATACAATCGTGTAAACAGTCATCAGGATCACAGTACTGTACTTCAATTTCAAATATTTCTTCCTGTACTGTTCTTTTTAATTTCTCCATAATAACTCCTATCTCCAACCGGTAATAATCGCATCACAGTTATTGACCCCTGAGTGTATGCAATCATGCAGACAATCATCAGGATCACAATACTGTACTTCAATTTCAAATGTTTCTTCCTGTACCATTTTTTCTAATTCCTTCATAATGACTCTCCTTTATCTCCAACCGGTAATAATTGCATCACAGTTATTGACCCCTGAGTGTATGCAATCATGCAGACAATCATTAGGATCACAATACTGTACTTCGATTTCAAATGTTTCTTCCTGTACTACTTTTTCCATTTCCTTCATAATGGCCTCCTTCTACCTCCAACCGGTAATAATTGCATCACAGTTATTAGTTCCTGAGTGTATACAATCGTGCAGACAATCATCAGGATCACAATACTGTACTTCGATTTCAAATGTTTCTTCCTGTACTACTTTTTCCATTTCCTTCATAATGGCCTCCTTCTACCTCCAACCGGTAATAATTGCATCGCAGTTATTAGTTCCTGAGTGTATACAATCATGTAGGCACTCGTCGGATCGCAATACTGCACTTCGATGTCGAATGTTTCTTCCTGTATTACTTGCTCTAAAATCCTCATACTCTTTCGCCTCCTTTCCAAGTAATTTTATATTTAATAAACTTAAATATCCTATCCCTCAATTCTAAGTTTTTCTACAATACTGCCTTTGCTAAATACCTTATATAATAATTTAGGTAAAAATATTGTTAGTATAACAATATTTCCACCTATAAGAATAGCTGGCCATATTACCATATCAAAATGCATAAACCATGTATCTTTACAAATCGGACCAATCAATAAAAATCCCGATACTAACGAACACACTAAGCCTAAAAGAGCTGCATAAACAGAATATAGCAGACTTTCTCCTGTTATCAAAACTTTAATCTGTTTTTTGCTCATTCCCACACTTTCCATTATGGCAAATTCTCTTCTCCGACTCAAAATATTTGCAATTGTTAAATTCAAAAAATTGATAAGACCTGAAATTCCAATAATACAACTAACAACAATTCCCACTGCATAAATTGTATTTTTCATACTTTCCATATCCTGTTTTATCAACTCAGCAGAATTAAATCCAACTTTTCCTTCAAAATTTTCAACGAATACTTCAATCTCCGATGAAATTTGTTTCATATTTTTTTCATCGACATTGAATGTATAATTCATGATTGTTGGATTTTGATATAAATCTACAAATGATTTTGAGGAAAGGTAGAACATCGGTGCATCTCCTCCAACAATATTTATACCTGTCGTCATATTAGGAGCCTCATATTCTGTCGGGCTAACATACGCATGTGCAATAACCGTATAAAGTTTTTCCTCACCATCAACAAAAGCCTTTATTTTATCACCTAAATTGCATTGAAATTCTCTCGTATCTTTTGAAGTACGTGAAACTGGCAATGCTTCTATCAAGAAATTCTCTTGCTCCATTTTATGAAAAATACTATTCTGCTCTATACCTGCAATAGAGTCTACTAAATTCATTCTCTGGTAAACATTTTCATCTATTCCATAGACATTACAAATTGGAAAATTATTATTTCCCAGTATTACACGCCCATTTTCTGTAGCTACCATCTTCACTCCATTTTCAGATATAATTTCATCTTGTATTGGTGCATTATAATCAAATGTAACGTTTAAATCATCTAATGTATTTTTATATATAATCCCTTCCGCATTAATTTTAAAGTTTGCCTTAATGCTATCTATTACTTGGGGTTCTAAACCATCACTATGTCGTGTATAACCTTTTAAATTATTAAATAGATTACCACTTCCGATTTCAATATCCGCAGCACTTTGTAATCCAACCCCTTTTTCTATACTAATACTATTTGCCAGAATAAAAACTGAATTAAAAAACACACAACATAATGCAATAGATATAACAATAAAAATACTTCTTTTTTTGTTTCTTCTAAAATTATCATTTGCCATTTTAATTATGCTAAATTTATGCGTTTTTTCTTTTTTCTTATTTTTTCTTATTCCCGTTTCCTTTATAGCTACCAATGGGGAAATTTTAGATATAGTACGTAATGGTTTACCAATACTTATTTTAACCGTTACAATTGTAAATATCGTTGCCACAACAAAAATCAACGGATTTGGTGCTATTACTATTTCTGTTTTTAAATATTCACTTGCAATAGTATTCACTGTAAACGGTAAAATAGATTTACCGATAAAATACCCTGTAACTAAACCAACTGGTATTCCTAGCACAAGTAACCACAATGTCTGGATTTTAACAAGTAATGCAATCTGAGATTGTGTCGTACCAATAGTTTTAAGTAGTCCATAATTTTTTATATCCTGCATAGCTGAAATAGAATAAATATTATTAATAAGCAAGTAGCCTGCCAAAATAAATAAAACTATAAAGATAATCACTGCGCCAATCACAGAAAAATCCAATTGTGGATTTGTAATTGAATTCACTGCACCAGATACAACATCTTTTCCTTTTTGCTCGTTAAAACCTTCAATGATCTTATTTATTTGTTGCTCCACGTTCTTTTTAGATTCAAAAATCACCTCTGAGAAATACGTTCCAGCATATTCCATGTCCTCATCGTATGTATAGGGAAACAAAGATTCATTTTTATTCATAAACTCCTCTGACACTAGCAATACACTAACTTGTGAATTTCTAGCTTCCCACCATCCGGAAACTGTCATTTCATAAACATAATGCTCTTCTCTTAAATCAAATTCTATCCTGACCTTTTCTCCTACTTTGGGTGTTACTCCTAAACTTTCTAATGCTTTATCTGTAGTAGCAATTTCATTAGCCTTTTTCGGTGCTTTCCCATGCGTTGGCCTATTAAAAGTTAATTCTTGCTCTATTTGATCCATATAATCAATTTCAACATTATGATTCTTTGTATTACTTGCAAATCCTATCGGTCTTCGACAACCACTAACTTTTATGTTGCTATTTTCCTGCAACTGCTCAAACTCATTTTTTGTTAAATATCTTATATCTCCGTCTGCTTTACTTCCCTTTTGCATCTGCATAGTAGTCTGTATTGATTGATATGTTCCCGTACAGATTGTTAACATAGAAGTAAATAGCATAGTGGTTAGTATAATTGCCAAAATAGTAATTATATTTCGTGTTTTACTTTTTCCAAAATTCTTTTTTGCAAGATTAAAGATACACTTTTTAATTCTAGTCAAATACACCGCATTCCCTCCCATTATGCGTCTATAATTTTCCCGTCCTGAATTCTAATAATTCTATCCGCCATTTGAGCCAAATTCATATTATGCGTAATCATAACAATAGTCTGACAAAATCGCTGACTTGTTTGTTTCAATAAGCCCATTACTTCAAGACTTGATTGTGTGTCAAGATTTCCTGTCGGTTCGTCAGCCAAGATGATAGCCGGTTTTGTAATCAAAGCTCTGGCAATTGCAACCCTCTGTTGTTGCCCACCTGATAGATTTCCAGGAAGATTCTCCAATTTTTTATCAATGCCCAAAATTGTAACAATTTTGTTCAAAAAATCTTTATCTATATCATTTCCGTCTAATTCCACTGGAAAGACAATATTTTCATAAACATTTAATGTTGGAATTAAATTATAATTTTGAAAAACAAAGCCAATGTTCCTTCTGCGAAAAACCGTTAGTTCTTCTTCATTTAATTGTCCTATTTTTTTGCCTTTTACTAAAACACTCCCAGAAGTTGGTATGTCTAATCCACCAATCATATTTAATAATGTAGATTTTCCACTCCCTGAAGCGCCAACAATAGCAACAAATTCACCTTCTTCTATCTCTAAAGAAACCCCATCTAAAGCTTTTGTAATATATTCACCGGAATCATAATATTTTTTCAATTCCTTTGTTTCAAGTATAGTCATGCTATTACTTCCTCCATCCTAGAATTTTTAGTTTTTATAAATCCATAACCATATAGGGTTTAAGATTTCCTTTATATCCATAATCTCACCTTCCTATGCTATTGAAAAACTCCTCTATTTCTACAGAGTCAAAATAAAATTCTGTAATTTTTCCATTCGTAATTCGATATAATGCTGGAACACCTGCAATCAGCATATCTTCATAATTTGTAATAGAAGCATAGTCAATTTCCGGTGTCTGAATATCTGTATAAATATCTCCTACCTGTGACCCAGGAAAAGCAGGAATATCGTCTGGGGTAATGGTCACAAAATTAAAACGCATTCGCTTTCCGTAATCATTCTTCATATTTTGGTATTTTTCTTCCGATTCGCCCGGTAAAAATACCTTGTTTCCATCACTGTCCACATATCCTATCTTTTTGTTATATTTGGAGCGTGTTGCTGTCCAGTTATATTTTTGTAAAGGACGATTTTCTCTTAAAGCATAATCTACAAAATATACATTATCATTTTCTGCCGCAAAATTCAGCATTTTATCTTTTACCTGATTGCAAAACGGGCACTGAACCATATAAAAATAAACGTAGTAATCCTCCTGGTTCTGATTAAACATATCCTTCAAATTGATTTTCGTAACATCGTATGGATCTTCCTCAGAAGCCACAATAGCAGCCTCTTCCCCTGTTGAATAAGCAAGAACACTCTCTGCATTTAAAGATACTGTCATCACTGTAGCCGCTGTTAATAAACCTACTGTTTTTAAAAGTCTTTTTCTATTCTTCATAACTAATTCCCCCATAATAATTTTTCTAAATGTCCTTTTTGTTTTTCACAAAACTTCTGGAAGATTTCCTCGTCGCTCTGCATTCCCAGAGTAAAATTGATACAAGAATGACAGAACAGATTCACATCACAATCCTTACATTTTTCCATTCTCCAAGGTCTTAACTTTTCCAATTCCTCTTTCCATGCCGGGTTCTCAATAATTTCTGTAATTGGTGTTTCCAGCAGATTTCCCATAAAAAGATTTTCCAAATTGCTAAGTGGAGCACAAGGATATACATCTCCGTTTTCACTGATATTTAACTCCTTTTTACCAGGCTGACATAATGCACATCTTAAATGCTGCTTTTCCAATTTTTCTATGTATTCCATTGGTGGAAGCAATTCTCTTTGGTTCTCTTCTCCTCTTCCTGAAGGAGCAAATCTTCGGATCAATGGTTTTACATCTAACTCTTCACATAATTTATAAAAATCCTGATCATGTCCATAGGTATATTTTGTTTCCAGCATGGAAACAGATACTTTTTCCATTCCAGCTTCTTTTAATTTTTTGATCCCAGCAATCACCCGGTCATAAATCCCTTCTCCTCGCACTTTTGTGCAGCTATAGGAATCAAAACCATCAAGACTGACGGAAACACCATCAACATTCTTTTTAATGATTTCCATAAGCCGGTCATTCAGCAGTAACGCATTTGTAGACAAGGTAATTGCACCTTTATAATTTGCCCTTAAATATTCCAGTATCTCGCAGAAATCAGGACGGATTAACGGTTCCCCACCTGTCAGGTTAATCTGTTCTGGATTTAAAACCAACACCTGAACAATCACCTTTTTCCAGTCTTCCGTATTCATGTGATCTACTTCTTCTATACAAGCAGACGCCACACAATGTTTACATCTTAGATTACACCTATTGGTCAAAGAAAGATATACGATCTGATACGGATAGGTTATCTCATTTTTCATCTGTTCTTGCGAAATATAAAAATGAATCCGGCACAGTTTCTGAAATAACTTATAGGCATTTTTCTTTACCACAGTATCTTCTTCCTCAATGGTAAAATCCCCATTGTTCTCTTCCAGATATTTTTCAAGATACTGAAAATAAGCCTCTGAGGTTTTTACAAATCCTCCGTTTCTGGTGTTACACAAAACAACTCTTTCTTCACGTACTAAAACTTTTGCATTTGGACTTCTCATATACATATCTGGTTCCCTCCTTTACAACTCAATGATAAAGTCTGCATTTTTTTCTGCATCCGCTTCATGCGAAAATAAAATAACAATGCTATTCTGTTTCAAGTGTTCTATAATATCATAAAATTCTTTTTTAGAAACACTATCCAGGTTTGATGTAGGTTCATCAAAAATATATACAGAACGTTCTCTACATACTGTCCGGATAATACCAATTTTCTGTGCCTGCCCACCTGAAACGCTTCCAGTATCAATAAGCTCCGACTCTAATGTACGCCCCATTTCTTCCAAATCTTTATAAAATGATAATAAAGAAATATATTTTTCTACCGGAATAGAATCATTAAGAGCAATATTATTTCTTATAGTGTCACGAAAAATCGGCGGCTTTTGAAAACAAATTCCTATTGTTTCTGTAAGTATTTCCCTGGAAAGATTAGTAATGCTTTTCCCATCTAATAATATAGTTCCTGAAAAGTCATTCCAGATTTTTAACAAGATACCAGCCAGTGTACTTTTTCCTGAACCATTTTTCCCTTTAATCAGATAAATAGAGCCCTTCTCAAGATACATATTCAAATTTTTTCTATATACTTTTACATCTTTATAACTGAAATTTACATCTTTTATTTCAATTTTTGATATATCCATTTGCTTCACCCCACAATCTCATTAATTCGGTCCATTGATACTTTTGCCTTTTGGAACTGTCCAATTACAAGCATGATTGAGGACAGCGGATTAAACATTCTTTGTGTGTACATAATAATCACTGTCAGCTCTCCAAACTGTACCTGTCCATTAATCACCATAACACCACTGATTGCCAGTACAATCAAAAAAGTAGTGGTACTAATGAGCTGCGGTACTGAACGGTTATAGGCCATTAACATATTTTGCTTTAGGATTTCATTTCGCAAAGAAGTTTCGTTCCTGCAAAATTTGTCTATATAGTAATTTCTTCCATTTAACGCCAGATACTCATAAAGGTTGCTTACAAACTCCTTAATCAGACCATTTCCAACATCCATTTTTCCCATTACTTTTCTGGACTGGCTCATGATTTTTTTGTTGAAGAAAATCTGAATAGCAATAAGAATCGGATAAATCAAAAGCATAAACCAAAAGATAACCGGATTAATCTGTATCAGGATTACCGCTGTAATAATCACAGTCACAATTTGTATCAGCAAATCAGAAAGCATACGGGAAGAGAGCATCTCTATATTATTAACATCTGCATTCATGCTGGTCATAAACAGATTTGATTTCTTCTCTATTTCCTTCCCATCAACCTGAAACATTGCTTGTATCAACAATAACTTGATTTTAACAATAAAACCATTTGACATTTTGCAAAACAGATAGCTCAATGCCAATGCTACTGTAATAGATACAAGCTGGCATATAGCCATATATGCAACATTGGAAATCACAGCTCCTGGATTTTTTGCCGGAACCGCCTTATCCAGAATATTGGTAATTAACTGAGGATAAATATAGGTCACTATAGCGTCCATAGCTACCAATATAATCCCAAACAGATAACCCCATTTATACTTTCGTATCTGCTCCAAAACAACATTCTTTTTCTTCATAACACACATTCCTTCTTAAATGTTCAACCAGATTATACAAGGTACAAACATCACCTACTTTTATGGTATGATACTCCAACTTCGTGATTTTTAATTCCCTATATATCCCGCTGATAAAATCGTAAAAATTAAAGAAATTCACTCCTGTAATTTGGGAAAGAAATGGATACCTGCTGATTTCATCAAGGGAAGATGTGCAGCCAAACTCTAACAATCTCCTATGTACTTTTTCCAAAATCATCTGTCCCACTTCATCAGTCTGGAGCTTTCCTACATACTCTAAATCAATTTCTTCTAAAGGATCATCTGTCTTTTCCAGTATGTTTAATGCCTCCTGTATGCTTTTTATATTCGGTGCTGTTTGCATAGCTCTGGCCAGAATACCTGCCACATAAGCATTTCCCTTTGAAGTTCCCTTAAAAAAATTATATCGTCCGGATTTTCCTGCAACAAATATCGGGGAAATATCCGCCAGAACCTGAACGCTTGCCGCCCTGTCTACAAGAACTTTTTTCTTTGCATCTGGTAATAATTCTCCAACACCAATCACACTTTTATAAATTGCCGGTATGGTATCCTTTGCATTATTACATTCCGAAGCACAGATAATCTTTCCCTGTTTTTCCAGGTCATTACAAATATCCCTCAATTCCTTTTCCATAGCAGAATTAAGCATTTGTGTTACGGAAAGGCTTAAACAGATAAGATCTACCGGTAGTTCCCTGCACTTTTCCAGCGCAGCAAGCAGTAAAGAACTGGTCGTTTTTCCTAATTCATTTACAATTTTTATAGGATAAAATTGTGCCTGCTCTGCAAATTGTAAGATACAATCAATGCAGTTGGTTCCATGACCAAAAACATCATCAAAATTTTTCTCTTCAATAACTCCATCTTCTTCTGCACTCTTTTGAAAAGAAAATCCTTGAATTACATGCTCCATGATTTCCTGATTTTGTGTATCTACACCGGAGTCTACAACTGCCACTTTAGGACTATACATGGAATCCCTCCAATATATATTTATACTTTTTATAAATCCGATAAACAATATCTCTTTCATTGCACTGGAAAGCAGAAACAGTGTAGTAATCTCCGGTATATGCTTTATTAATCAGTTTACATACCTGGCTGGAACAATTCTGCTTAAATGTACAATCTCCGCACCCTGTCACTGGAATTTCGTTAATCTTATGGAGAGCCTCTAATTTTTCCGGCTGTAATCCTTTCCAAACATCTCCTAGCCAATAATCCACTTTATCAGCAGCTAATGCGCATGGGTAAATTCCACCATCCGCAGATATATGGAATGTATTTGTTCCACCGTCACAGCCAGTACGTCTTCTGAAGGTTGCCTCTTTAATATTAAATAATAAATACTGCGCTGCTTTTTTATCTTTTTCTATCATGTAATCCATGATTTTTTCGTAGTTTTCATAATATATCTGCATATCTTGTTGGTTCCATGCAGCTCCGGCATCTAATGCAAAAGTTACTACTCCCATATTCATCTGATCCAGATAAATATAATTTTCAGCCATAGCCGGAAGGGTTTCCTTATTGACAGTCATTCTGACCCGGATGTATTCACCTTGCTCTTTTAAAAACTTTAAGGTTTTCACTACTTTATCAAAGGAAGATTCACCATTTGGATAAATACGGTTTGTATCATTTGTTTTCCTATTTCCATCAATGCTTACAGAAATCTGTACCTTACCCTTTATAAAATCGTAAATATCCTTTTCAAACACTGTTCCATTTGTTGTCATTGTAAAAATGATATGACCATCATATCGCTCTTTTAAGGTTTCTACAATATACCGAATAACATCAAAATTCAGTAATGGCTCACCACCATGTAAAGCTACATTAATCCGTTTTCCTGCTGCAACAGTTTCATCAAATTTATTAGTAAAATATTTGATTGTCTGTTCTGCGGTTTCCAATGTCATTGTTTTAGGCTGCTTATGTACATAGCAGTATTTACAAGCTAAATTGCATCTTTCGGTTACCCAGAATGTAATATTCATACGGTTTCCCCCTTTCTTATGGGATTAGTATACTTACAAAATCTTACCAAATTATTACACTAGAAAAAATATGTACAAATGCAAAAGTGTCCCTACAGGAAAACCTACAGGGACAGACATTAAATTTTCCTGGTATTTCTACCAGAGTGATGTTATCACCATATCACAGTTATTCGTCCCTTCACGCTTACAATCATGAAGACATTCATCTGGATTACAATACTGAATTTCTACATCAAACGCAACTTCCTGGATTTTTCTCTCCATTTTCTCCATATAGCGTTCCTCCAGTCTTACCAAATTTCTGTAAAATGAGCATCACAGTTATTTTGGACCTTCATGATCACAATCATGATAACAGTCACTTGGATCACAGTACTGTGTTTCTACATCAAATGTAGTTTTCTGAATTCTGATTTCTAAATTTTCCATAAAAAATATCCTCCTTTACCACAATGAAGTTACATGTGTGTTACACCAATCCGGTGCTGTTAAACAATCATAGTCACAGTCATCTGGATCGCAATACTGAACCTCTACATCAAAAGGTTCTTCCTGCATTTTCTTTTCAAGCTCTAACATATTCTACACCTCCCTTCATTTATACTCTGGTTTATCAGCACTTTTATGCTGTGAATCATCTTACCTATAGATT
>NZ_JBWJVQ010000207.1:0-9631 GCF_056339875.1 Blautia sp. ZXY-1-C6 | reverse complement strand
GCTGGAACAGGGAGAATTTCAGCCGGAAGGCTTTGAGGTAACCTTCGGGGGAGGACGGATTGACAGAGTAGATATTATGGAAGATCAGAATAAGGTGTATGTGAAGGTGATTGATTATAAAACCGGAAATACATCCTTTGACCTGGTTTATCTGTATCATGGCCTGCAGTTACAGCTGATGATTTATCTGGATGGTGCTCTGCGTGTAGAGCAGAAGAAATATCCGGATAAGGAGATTATTCCTGCGGGAGTTTTCTATTACAATATCAAGGATCCTATGATCCAGGAGAAGATAGATGCGGATGTGAAAGCAGTCAGTGCAGGTCTTATGAAAGAACTGAAGATGAATGGGCTGGTTCAGGCAGATCCGGAGCTTGTGTACAGGATGGACAGTAGCCTTGGCTCCATTCCTGTCGCATTTAATAAGGACGGAAGCTTTCGCAAAAATTCTTCTGTGGCAGACAGAACACAGTTCGCAGTGCTTGGACGGTATGTAAGGACGAAGATTGAGAAGATAAGAAGTTCTATTCTGGAGGGAGATGCAGAGGTTTCTCCCTATGAGCTCGGAAAAAAGAATGCGTGTACTTATTGTCCGTATATGACGGTATGCGGATTTGACCGCAGGCTGTCAGGATATGAATTCCGCAGACTGAAAAACTTCTCTGATGAGGAATTATGGAAAGCATTTGACAGGGAGGCAGAATAAGATGGGCGTACAGTGGACAAAGGAGCAGCAGGAGGTTATACGGCTGCGGGACAGAAATATTCTGGTCAGTGCGGCAGCCGGGTCCGGAAAAACGGCAGTACTGGTAGAACGTATCCTGAGTAAGATCACAGATAAAGAACACCCTGTGGATATTGACAGACTGCTAATCATGACATTTACAAGAGCAGCAGCAGGGGAAATGAAAGAGAGGATCTCGGCAGCTATTGAAAAAGCACTCTGTGAGGATCCCGATAATGAGCATCTGCAGAGACAGACAACCCTGCTTCATACTGCACAGATTACAACTATTGATGGTTTCTGTGCCTATATTATCCGGAATTACTTTCATCTGATCGGACTGGATCCGGGATATCGGACGGCAGATGAGGGGGAACTGAAGCTTCTGCGGGGAGATGTTGTGAAAGCACTGCTTGAAGAATATTATGCCAAAAAAGATGAAAAGTTTCAGAAATTCGTGGAATGCTTTGCAACAGGAAAGTCAGATGAAAATCTGGGAAACCTGATACAGAAATTATATGAAATGGCTATGAGCAATCCTTTTCCGCAGGAATGGCTGTCCGGGTGTATGGGTGATTACAGGATTGATTCCCTGGAAGAGTTAAGAGAGACTGAGTGGATGAGGATGCTCTGGGATGCAGTGAAGGATGAACTGCAGGAAGCGAAGCTTCTGGTGCAGGAGGCTCGAAGAATCTGCTCAGAGCCGGATGGTCCGTATCTGTATGATGAGGCACTGAGCAGTGATCTGCTTCTTATAAGAAGTCTGCAGGAACTGGCAGAGAAAAGAGATTATAATGGAACTGCAGAAATACTTATGAAACCCTCATTTGCCCGGCTGAGCACAAAGAAGGCTGCGGATGTAGATGAACAGAAGAAGCAGAGAGTGAAAGATCTCCGGGATGAGGAAAAGGGGATTCTGAAGGAACTGGGGCAGCGATATTTCCAGAGTACAGAGAAGGAACTTCTGGAAGTGATCAGATATATCAGAGGCCCCGTAGAGATGTTAGTCGAGCTGACCGCAGGATTTAAAGAGCGGTTCGGAGAGGCGAAGAGAGAAAAGAATATTCTGGATTTTACGGATATGGAACATTTTGCCCTGCAAATACTGATGACGAAAGAAGGAGAAGAAATCCATATGTCTCAGGCTGCGAGAGAGCTCTCCGCAAAGTATGATGAAGTCCTGGTGGATGAATATCAGGACAGTAACTTAGTGCAGGAGCTTCTGACAACGGCAGTATCCGGGTGGATCAACCAGAAGAAAAATATCTTCATGGTAGGAGATGTAAAGCAGAGTATCTATCGTTTCCGTCTGGCAAGGCCGGAGCTTTTCATGGAAAAATATAAAAGTTATTCCACAGAAGAAGCACAGGAGCAGAGAATTGATCTGCACAAAAATTTCCGGAGCAGGGAACAGGTTCTGGAGAGTGTAAACTTTATTTTCCGACAGATCATGGGGGAAGACCTGGGAGGGATTACCTATGACAAAGATGCGGCCCTTTATCCCGGAGCTTCTTTTCCAGAAGGAGAGTCAGAGGAATTTGTAAAGACAGAGGTTCTTCTGGTCGAGAGAGACGGAGAAGAACTGTCTGATGTACAGGACTATGAAGACGCAGGTGCATCGGGAAACCGCAGGGAAATGGAAAATCAGACCGGGCAGGAACTGGAGGCGTTGGCCATTGCACAGAGAATTAAAGAAATTGTGGGAAAAGAACAGATCGTAGATAAAGAGACGAAGGAATACCGGCCTGTGGAATACGGGGATATTGTAATCCTGCTGCGCACTGCCTATGGATGGGCAGAAACCTTCAGGGAAGTGCTGGCATCTCAGGGGATTCCCGTATATTGTACATCAAGAACCGGATATTTCTCTGCAACCGAGATTGTGACTGTACTGAATTATCTGAAGGTGTGTGACAATCCGCTGCAGGATATTCCGCTTATGGGAGTGCTTCGTTCACCGATCGTCGGATGCACTTCACAGGAACTGGCAGAGCTTAGAATACAGTATCCTGATGGTCTGCTCTATGAGAGTGTTTCGGCATATGCAGGAGAAAATGAAATCCCCGAAAAAGAACTGGATCCGGATAAGCTGAAATCTGAATTGTTAAACAGTAATCTGCGAACAGATGAAAAGAACTCTCTGAATATTAAATTAAAAGGATTTCTGAGTCTCCTTGAAAAGGTAAGAAATATGGCTGCATATACGCCGGTCCACGAATTGATCCTTTATGTGCTGAAAGAAACCGGGTATGGAGATTATGCAAGGGCACTTCCGGGAGGGGAGCAGCGTTTTGCAAATCTTACCATGCTTGTGGAGAAAGCTATGGACTATGAGAAGACAAGCTACAGGGGTCTGTTTAACTTTGTTCGTTATATCGAACAGCTACAGGCATATCAGGTAGACTATGGAGAAGTCAATCTGACAGGAGCGGGCAATACCGCAGTGGAAATCATGACGATCCACAAGAGTAAGGGACTTGAATTTCCGGTAGTATTTGTGGCCGGTATGGGAAAACAGTTTAATTTTCAGGATATGAATGCAGGTCTTTTGCTTCATCCGGAACTGGGAATAGGGGCTGATGCTATCATACCGGAGAAACGGGTGATCGCATCTTCGCTGAATAAGCAGGTGATCAGAAGACAGCTTCTGAAAGAGAGTCTGGGAGAGGAACTGAGGGTACTTTACGTTGCCATGACAAGAGCAAAAGAGAAACTGATCCTTACAGGAACAGTCGGAAAGCTGGAAAAGCAGATGCTGTCGCTGTCGCGTTTTCTGGATGAGGAAGAAGAACTGCTCCCACTGGGAACCAGAATGAAAGCAAAGAATTACTGGGCTTTTGTACTGCCTGCACTGGTGCGGCATCGGGCCATGAGTGAACTTCTGTGGGAATATGGAATCCTCATGAAGAAACAGCCGGGGATTTACGATGATATCTCTGAGTTTGTGATAAAAAAGATTACTGTCCGTCAGATGACAGAAAAGGCAGTTCTCATCCAGGCAGGAAACCAGATGCAGGAGGAATATCTGAAGAACTGGGATGAAAATAAAGTGTATGATGAGGCTGTGAAGGAAGAGATAGAGAAGAGATTTTCCTTTGCATATCCGTATAAATATCTGGAAGATATTCCGGTTAAAGTCAGTGTTTCGGATCTGAAAAAGAGAAGCTGGCATGATGAAAGTGAACTGGAAGAGAATATCAGTGTGTCTGCCGAAGAGCAGGAAGAAGAACAGGAAGCGCCGGTTCCAGCATTTATGGCAGAGAAGCAGGAAGAGTATAAGGGGGCTGCCAGAGGTACTGCTTACCACAGAGTAATGGAATGTCTGGATTATGCAGAAGCAGATACAGAGGAACAGCTTCGGGCTCAATTAAAGAGACTTCTGGAGAGCCAGAAAATGACAGAGCAGGAAGCGGAATGTATCCGGATCCGGGATATCAGGAGGTTTGTGGAATCCGGACTGGGGCAGAGGATGAAGAAAGCTGCCATGAAAAAACATCTTTACAGAGAACAGCCTTTTGTGATTCAGAGAAGTGCTTCTATGCTCGATGATGGTTGGAAGAACGAAACAGTGCTGGTGCAGGGAATTATTGATGCCTATTTTATGGAAGGGGATGAGATTGTTCTTGTAGACTATAAAACGGATAGAGTGAAGAGAGGACAGGAACAAAAGCTGATCGATCTGTATCATGTGCAGCTTGAGGATTATGCCCGGGCATTGGAGCGGATGACGGGGAAAAGAGTGAAGGAGAAGATCATTTATTCGTTTACATTGCAGAAAGAGATATTGCTGTGAGCGGAATAAAAATTATTATTGTGAATTCAAATATCCGGCAGGGATAAGCGCGTGTTATACGCGCCACCCTGCCGGATATTTGTTTTTCAGGATCTGGTTGACCAGTTTACCGAAGCCAATGGGATATCCATCTGCACAGAGGAGATGCCAGCCTTTTTTGTGAGCTGCTTCCTCGGGTTCGATATTTAAGGTTTCGCCCTTTAAATATCTGGTGATCCTTTCGTCAGAAGCGGAGAGAGAGATGACTGCTTCTGCTTCATCTTTGCGGATCGCCAGTGCAAGTGGCTGAGACGGCTCGAAGCGGTTTTTCTTCAGGTCACCGAGATAGAGACCGTTTCTTAAGAAGGTGATGCCGCGGAAGTTGTGGGCAACCGGGGGAAGATAGTAGGCTTTATCACCGCGGATTTCCACACGTTCCCAGTCAAATGGCTGACCGCAGAGGGTTTTCAGACCGATTTCGTTCAGAAATTCCTCAATTAGTGGAAATGCGTTTTTGTCCGGTTTTGTGTGAGGACGGGAGCTTTCCTTGATTGCCTGTCCTTTTTTACGGAAGAGCGCAAGGAAGTGTCCCTCTCCGTTCATTTTGTGTGGGAAAATCCGGATGCATTTGGTAAGCTCAGGATTTCCGTTTCCCCATTCAGGAACTCCATGGGAGAAGCCTTCATAATCTTCCATTTCTGCCAGTTCCATGTCAGGACGGTTTTTCAGAAGCCAGGAAACAGTTTGTTCGTCTTCTGCAGGCGCGAATGTGCAGGTAGAGTAAAGCATCAGTCCGCCGGGACGGAGCATATCGGCTGCCTGGAGGATAAGCTCTTTCTGGATTTCGGAAAGCTCCATGGATTTTTCGGGAGTCCAGTCTTTGGCAAGGGCTTCTTCCTTACGGAACATTCCTTCTCCGGAGCATGGAGCATCCAGGATGATCTTGTCGAAGAATTCGGGGAATGCTTTGGTTAACTTTGCAGGTGTTTCGTTTGCTACGAAGACATTTGGGATGCCGAAGAGTTCCAGGTTGCGAAGGAGGGCTCTGGCGCGGGAAGTGCTGATATCGTTTGCTACCAGAAGTCCCTGTCCCTGAAGTGCTGCGCCTGCTGCAGTTGCCTTGCCGCCCGGGGCTGCGCAGAGGTCCAGGACTCTGTCACCCGGCTCGATGGGGATGCGGGAGGCGGGGGTCATGGCGCTGGGTTCCTGAAGGTAGTAGAGGCCGGCCTGGTAGTATGGGCATCTGGAAGGACGGATGTCTTCATCGTAGAAGTAGCCGTTTTTGATCCATGGGATCTGACGGGTTGGAAATGGAGACAGGTTTTCGAAGTCTTCGCAGGTGATCTTGGAGGTGTTTATGCGCAGGCCGTAGGTTCGGGGAGCGCTGAAGCTAGAGAGGAATGCGGGGTATTCGTTGCCGAGCATTTCTTTCATTCGGGTGAGGAATGCGGAGTGGAGGTGTGTTGTATTTTCGTTCATAATGGGTTGGGTTCCTTTGCTGTAGTTTTGATTGGTGGGTGGGGGACGCGCAGGAAAATATATCTGTCTGAGTGCGGTTTCGGCATCTAAGATCTTCTAAGTCGGTAAAAACCTGCTAAAAGCATGGAGAAAAATGCAAAACTCGCTCCGCTGCAGGCTTCGCTCAGACAGGTTGCGATTTTTCTCCATAACGCAGATTTCTACCGGCTAAGAAGATCTAAGATGCCTGCAAATGCACTCAGACAGATATATTTTCCTGCGCTGTTTACTGAAAATGACTGTAGTATAACGTGAGGTTTATGGAATATTAAGTTTATGAAATATTATAGCAATTCCATAAAATAATGCAATCAAGACAGTTCAGCAGGACTTCACGCTATGATGGACTGGATTGTTTGCAGTAATTTATGAAATAAGAAATTGATATGTAACAATACTTTCAAATGCATTATTTATGAGGATCGCTATAGTGAACCGGAAGACGTTAAGGAGGTATTTTCAGTAAAGGTATCAATATGATTATAAAGTATAAATGATTTTTGCTAAATAGTATTGACAAAATCATATTATACATCATATAATATCGTTAACAAAACAATATTGATGTTCTGTATAGTATGTGAACAGGATGGAATAAATGTATCAGATGTGAAATGGCGTTTACCTTTGGTATAGTCTGGAGCATTTTTCAGACACGCTCTAAGACTGGATTGCAGAGATGATGCTGTCTGTACAGAACATAATTGAAACGAGGGAGTGAGCATATGGTTTTTAATACGGGTGCTGCGCTTCTGGATGCGGTTGTTCTGGCGGTTGTTTCTAAGGAGAAGGAAGGGACTTACGGGTATAAGATCACGCAGGATGTGCGTGGAGTTCTGGATGTTTCGGAGTCTACTTTGTATCCGGTGCTCAGGAGGCTGCAGAAGGATGATTGTCTGGAGGTTTACGATATGGCGTATGCAGGGCGTAACAGGCGTTATTATAAGCTGACGGACAGAGGTGCTGCGCAGCTGGAGTTTTATAAAGCTGAATGGAAAATTTATGCATCCAAGATAAGCGGGATGTTTGAGGGAGGAATAGGATGATGGACAGGGCGCAGTTTATGCAGGAGCTGGAGAAGCTGCTTGCTGATATTTCCGAGACAGAGAGGCAGGATGCCCTTGATTTTTATAATAGTTATTTCGATGATGCAGGAGCTGAGAATGAAGCTTCGGTGCTCAGGGAACTTGGAAGTCCCAAGAAGGTTGCAGCGATCATCAAGGCGGATCTGAAAGGTTCGGCAGGAGGCTATGAGTATGGAGAATATACGGAGCATGGCTATGAGGATGCCCGGACTAAAGAGAGAGGACAGATGCCTGAGAAATATGGAGAAGAGTCGGGAACAGAGAAGCGTTTTTTCAGAAAGGGGAATCAGGCGGTGCTGATCCTTGCGGTGATCCTGCTGGTTTTTATTTCTCCTTTTGTTAAGGGGGCTGTTGGTGGGATTCTGACATTTGCAGTTGGAATCTTACTGCTTCCGTTCTGGCTGATCATTGGATTGGGCATAGGTGCTATGGCTTTACTGGTTGGCGGAATTGCAGCTGTTGTGGCTGGAGCAGGGCTTTTGGCTGTAATGACCGGAACCGGGATCATGACGATAGGAATTGGATGTCTGATGATTGCTCTGGCAATCCTTATGGTATTGGGGCTGATCAGTGTCGCAGTACGTATTGTGCCGAAGTGGTTTCGGAAGATTACTGACTTTTTTAACAGGTTGCTTTACAGAAAGAGAAAGGAGGAGGTTAAATGAAGAAGTTTACAAAAGGAATGTTGATCGCAGCGGGGATTTTTGGTGCTGTGGGAATCGGGCTGACAGCTGCCGGTGGTGTTATGGGAGCCAGTATGTCGGAACTGACAGGGGTGAAAAGTCTGAAAAGGGTGCTTCTGGTGGCAGATGGGGATTATGATTATGATGACAGCGATGATTATGATGACGATGATGATTATGATGACAGCGATGACTATGACAGCGATGATTATGACGACAGTGAGGATTATGCCCGCGCTGTTGATGAGAATGAGGAAGATGGCACTGTATATCAGTTGAAGTATCAGCCCACAAAGCTGGATATAGAGCTGAAGTACGATGAGCTGATTCTGGAAGAGGGCGACAGTTTCTGTGTCAGAGTTTATGATGACAGTGGGAAGAATGTGACAGTGAAGGAGAGTTCGGATACTCTTAAGGTCAGAAGCACGAAAAAACTGTCTAAAAACAGAAAGGTGTGTATCTCCTATCCGAAAGATATTAAGCTTCAGGAGCTGGAGATTGAGATGGGTGCAGGTACTGCTTATCTGAACAGAGATATTGAGACAGAGAAGCTAAGTGTGGAGATGGGAGCCGGGGAATTTGAAAGTAAGAATCCGGTGACTGCAAGGGAGGCAGATCTGGAAATCGGAACCGGAAGTATGACATTTGCAGATCTGAGCGCCAGGAAGACAGATGGAGAATGTGGTCTGGGTGAACTGGATCTGACACTGACCGGTACACAGGAGAATTATAATTATGATCTGGAATGTGGAGTAGGAAATCTGGATGTAGGTTCTGATTCTTACAGCGGACTTGGACGGGAGAAAAGCATTTCCAATAAAGGCGCAGACAGGAAACTGGATCTGGAGTGCGGTATGGGAAATATATCAGTAGATTTCTCCGGGAAAGAGCACAGAGATTTGCAGATATCCTGAAGAGCATATACTCTGACGTGCAGAAATAAAAGTGGTATTTAACCGAATCAGGAAGTTATTCGGTGTAGAGTAAGTAGCGAAGCGGATGATTTTATCTGCTTGACTAATCTGGGTTTAAGGAGGAAATGGAACATGGGTGACAAACGTTTATACAAATCATCAGAAAACAGTATGCTTTGCGGTGTATGTGGAGGAATCGCAGAATATTTTGATATTGACCCTACGCTGGTGCGTCTGGCATGGGTGATCCTTACCTGCTTTGGCGGTGCGGGAATCTGGGCATATATCATTGCGGCAATTATTATTCCGAAAAGATAACAGAATCTCAGGATCCAATCTGTAATAGACAGAAGTTTAACCGAATCAGGCAGGCTGCGAAGCGGATTGCGAATATCCGTTTGAATGAAATACAGTATAAAAATTAAGAAAACAGCCCATACTCCAAAGAAAAGGAGTGTGGGCTGTTTTGGATAAAGAGAAGGAAATAAAAGCTTATCTTGATGGAGAATTATTGCCGGAGGTCAGAATGAAGTATGAAATTGCAGAGGAAATGGGCCTGCTGGACAGAGTATTGAGTGATGGATGGAAAAGTCTGTCTGCAAAAGAGACCGGAAGGATCGGAGGGTTGATGACGAAACGAAAAAAGAGAAATTGAAAAAATAAATGAATGATATGGGATAAACATATAACGGAATAAACTTGTTCTCCGGGCGATGATGCTGTAAAATTAAGAACAGGTATTAGAGCGTGTTTGAAAAATCATTCCCACAATCTGCACGCCCCATTTTGCGGTATATTTTGCCCGAATTCGGTTGTCGTAGCCCGCTATGACGCCCTTATTCGAACAAAATCTCCCACAAATTGTGACGCACATTTTGCAGAAAGCCTTTTTCAGACACGCTCTGGAGTAGCTAAGAAATATGGGATGGAATTAA
>NZ_JBWJVQ010000206.1:0-6588 GCF_056339875.1 Blautia sp. ZXY-1-C6 | reverse complement strand
TTCTTCTCTCTGATCATGAATCAGAAAACTTTCCAGCCCGGATTTGATAAATTTGTCGATTACTGTCTGAATCTGTTTCCAGTCATTACAGTGATTGCGGAGCATCAGTCTGTTGATGGAAAGGCAGCCATTCATTTGAAAATAAAAAACCGATTCTGCCTGTTCAAAGGTTAGGAGGCTGTGTGACATAAGCCAGGTCACATAGCCTTCTTTTGTATTTTCTGCTATTTTTTCCAGAAGAATAGGGGCAATTGCATCATCCAGAAACAGTGCCCTGTATTGTGATTCCATCTGTATTTTCTGACAGAACGGATAGGAACAGCTTTTTTGATTTAGACAGAATAAATGATCTACAGTTGTTAACATATCCTGAGTCATATCATTAAAAATATCTGATAATACATCATGGATATCGTAGTAATGAAGATAAAAAGTGCCACGGTTGATTTCAGCATTTTTGCAAATCTCTGTAACTGTAATTTTCGTAAAACTTTTCTGCTTTAACAATTCTAAGAACGTATCTTTTATGGTTTGCCTGGTATAGCGGGTACGACGATCTTGTTTTCTCGTTTTTTCTGACATTATATACTCCTGTATTATTTGGAATCATATGATTCCTCAACAATTTTTCTGATGTGTTGAGTAACCATACAAATCTCACAGATTGATTATTGTAATTTATATAGTAACAACTATAATGAGGTTTAAAGAAAAAGTCAACAGATTGTTCAGAATTTTAGGAGGAAAAACATGGGACATGTAATTGCAGTATCAGGAAAAGGTGGCGTAGGAAAAACAACTCTTTGTGGATTGTTGATCCAGTATTTATGTGAAAGCGGAAAACGTCCGGTCCTGGCAGTGGATGCAGATGCAAATGCAAATTTGAACGAAGTGCTCGGTGTTGAGCCGGAGGTCACACTTGGGGAGCTGAGAGAAGAAATTGAGCGGGCAGGCATAGACCCACGATATCAGATTCCCTCCGGTATGACAAAACAGGCATATCTGGAAATGCGTCTTTCTGATGCGATTGCAGAAGAAGACGATTATGATTTGATGGTAATGGGACGAACCCAGGGACAGGGCTGCTATTGTTTTGTAAATGGCCTTGTGCAGACCCAGGTTCAGAAACTGCAAAGTCATTATCCATATATTGTGGTTGATAACGAAGCAGGTATGGAACATATCAGCAGAGGAATCCTGCCAATGATGGAAGTTGCCATTCTTGTAAGTGACTGTTCCAGAAGAGGTGTTCAGGCAGCCGGACGTATTGCAAAGCTGATGAAGGAGTTAAACTTTAAACCACAGAAAACTGGATTAATCGTGAATCGTGTTCCGGATGGAAAACTGGATGCCGGAACTCTGGAAGAAATCCGAAATCAGGGACTGGAACTGTTAGGAGTTGTACCACATGATGACCAGGTATATCAGTATGACTGTAATGGAAAGCCGATCATACAGCTTCCGAAAGATTCTCCTGTAAGAAGTGCACTGGGAGAAATTATAAAGAAGTTAGGATTGTGAGTTGGGGGATTGAAAGTTTGAAGATTGAGTAAACAGAAATATTATCTGATTTGGTATAACTATAGCAATCCTCTGAAATAATGCATCTTAATCCAGCCCATCAGAGTGTGAAATCCTGCGTCAGATATCTTTGCCGTGCGTCAGCACGCCTGCAGATATCTTCCTTGTCTTTCGCACTCTGCTGAACTGTCTTAAATGCATTATTTACGAGGATTGCTATAATTGCAAAGAAAGGAAAAACTTCATGAGAAATCATTGGACAGAAATAGAAAAATATTTAGAAGACCAGAAGATAGCGCAGGAACTGATTGGAGAACTGAGAGATTTTCACATGCGTTATGAGGTAGAGGATCAGGTAAAGGAACGGATAGAAAAACCGGATATCCTATTCTATGGGAAAAAGATTCTGGAAATGTCAATAGCAGCGCTTCTTCAGGGAGATAATCTGTTACTTTCCGGTGCGAAAGCTACAGGAAAAAATGTACTATGTGAGACACTGGCATGGATATTCGGAAGACCGGAATACGACATTTCTTTTCATGTAAATACAGACAGTGCCGATCTGATTGGAACGGATACCTTTATAAATAATGAGGTTCGCCTTCGGAAAGGTCCCATTTATCAATGTGCGGAATTTGGAGGATTTGGAATCCTGGACGAAATCAATATGGCAAAAAATGATGCGGTTTCTGTACTGCATGCCACACTGGATCATCGGCGCAGAATCGATATTCCAGGATATAACAGGATTTTACTTCATCCGGCAACACGATTTATCGGCACGATGAATTATGGTTACGCAGGTACCAGAGAGTTAAATGAAGCATTGGTTTCAAGGTTTATGGTAATTGATATGCCTGAAATGGATGAGGATAGTGTCCTTTTTGTATTAAGACAACATTTTCCAGAGGGGAAAAAAAGTGCATTGAAAGCTTTTGCAGGACTGTTTCTGGATTTGCAGATTAAAGCTTATCATGGAGAAATCTCAACAAAATCTCTCGACCTGAGAGGATTGGTTTCTGCTGTAAAGGCAACAAGAAGCGGACTTTCTCCAATTGAAGCAATCCAGATGGGGATCATAAATAAAAGTTTTGATGTATTTGAAAAAGAGATCGTAGAAGATGTGGTTTCTACCAGAATCCCATCTTCCTGGACCGGAAAAGACATATGGGGGTAAACTTGTATGGAGGATGTCAGATGGCCGGCGGAACAACTGGAAGAACATCGTCTGGAGATCAGCAATCGTATCAGAAATCTTTTTTGGACAGTCAGTGGTGATTATGATATGGAATTTGAACCGGACACAGAAAAATATGATTATTCAAAACAAACGGTTCTGTATGAGGCAGTGAAGCAGGGTGCCTTTGCACGATATTTTGATCAGAAGAAACTTGGCATGTATTTGATGAAAAAATTACATTTTTCTGCTGGAGAAGATATGCTTTTGCCTCTTGCTGGATTATGCATGGATGCTGCAGTGAATCGGTTTATCATTCGAGAACGTTTGGGAACAAAGGAAATCAGAGAACAGGCATTCAGAGAATTGGAAAAGGCCGAAGAAGAGCAGGTATCAGACAAAGCCGGAACAGACCTGATTCACAGGATCAGGCTTCTGTATATAAGGCATGTTCTGGAGAACACAGACGATAAGGGAATGGATCCACAGGCAGAGATTGCATTGTATAAGATTCTATCTCTGAAGGATGCGGAAAATACGGAAGATGTCATAAACGTGATAGATGAGATTTATAATCATGTTCTGGATCCTTCTTTTGAAAAAAAGAATGGAAATCTGGAGAAGATTCTGAATTTACCGGATATGGCATTGGCCAATGACGCGTGGCAGGAATGCATGACGGATGAACAGATGGAAGACATCATTCAAAAATATCTTTCTAATATCAAAAAAAAGATGATGAGTCTGGATATCAGAAACAAAAAGAAAAAAAGATCTTATTTTTCTCCGGAAAAAGAAGAAGTTCCGGAAAGCCCGGAGAATATAAATCCACAGGCAGTGCGACGGATACGGGAATATGTGGAACTGAATTACGGAAAATCGTATCTAAGTGAATCGGAACAGACCAGAGTCAACCGGAAATTTTGTACAGGAATCCACAAAAACTGTAACCTGTATCTTACAGACGGAATTTTACAGAACCCTATGATAAAAAATAATCAATACCGTTTTGCTCAGCTGCAGTTTGAAAAAAATAAAGCCTATTATGGAAATAATCACTGGATCATCAAAAGAAATATTTCTGTGTTGGCAGAGTCACTGAAACGGGCATTTATAATCCGAAAGGATGATTTTGTCAGCAGATCTGATGCAGGGCAGCTTGTTCCAGAACGGTTATGGAAAATTGGAAGAACAGACGATGACAAGCTATTTAATAGAAAAAAGAGATCAGAAGATTCTGAATTTGTAATAGATGTCCTGATTGATTCCAGTGGTTCCCAGGCTGGCAGACAGGCTCAGGTAGCGGCGCAGGGATATATTATCAGTGAAGCATTAAGTCAGGCAGGAATTCCTCATCGGGTGACAGGATACTGTGCTTTCTGGGGATATACAGTACTTCAGAGATTTCGGGATTATGAAGATCCAAGGGAAACAAATGAAAGAATCTTTCAATTTCGGGCGTATGCCAATAACAGAGATGGGCTTGCACTGAAAACAGTCTGTTCCTCTCTCATGGAGCGACCGGAAAAAAATAAGATTTTAATCGTATTAAGTGATGGAAAACCCTGTGATATGAGCATACAACGACCAGGAACCCGCCAGCCCAGGATCTATGACGGAGAAGGAGCTGTGAAAGATACTGCATATGAGGTGCGTCGGGCCAGAAATCAAGGAATTTTCGTAATTGGTATTTTTGTAGGGAATGAAGAAGAGCTCTCCGTGGAAAAGAGAATCTATGGAAAAGACTTTGCCTATATTCGTAATATCAGCAATTTTTCCCGTATGGTAGGAACTTTTTTGCGAAGACAAATCGATCTGGAATAAAAATGGAGGAATCACTATGGGTAAAATTGAATTTGCCAATTGCCAGGATGTAAGAAATCAGAAAAGGATACAGGAATTAGATTGTCCACACTGTCATGAACCGGGAGGCATTGAAGCCTTTGTGAAAGACGGGATACTTGCAGAGGATGGAGTATGTGATAACTGCGGATATATTCTTCCAGAAGGAACAGAACTGGAGGAAGTGGAGTAAGAAGCATTTAAGGAGAGAACAAATGAAAATTGCTGTGACTGGAAAAGGCGGAGTAGGGAAAACCATGTTGATGTAATGGCAAAATAGACATTATATTAATTATTTTTCGAAAACAGTTTGAAGTATGGTCATATGTAATGCTTATTATTAAAGAAAAGGAGTAAATATAGAGATGAAAATAGCAGTTTGTGGAAAAGGTGGATGTGGAAAAAGTACAGTAACCAGTCTTTTGGCTAAGGCTTTAGCCAGACGAGGAAAAGAAATTTTGGTAATTGATTCCGATGAATCTAATTATGGTCTACACCGACAGCTAGGTATGAAGCTTCCCAGAGATTTTACAGACTATTTCGGTGGTAAACAAAATGTTTTAAATGATATGATGTTATCAAAATTTACTCATCAGTTTTTTGAGGAAACCTGGACAATAGATGATATACCGGAAGATTATTATAGTCTGAAGGACGGTGTAAAACTGATGAGTAGTGGAAAAATTCATCAAGCAAATGAAGGGTGTTCTTGTGCTATGGGAACTGTTATGACTCAATTTATCCAAAATCTCAGGCTTAAAGAAGACCAATTTGCGCTAATGGATATGGAGGCTGGTATTGAACACTTTGGACGTGGAATTGATAACGGTGTAGATTTGATATTGATAATCATAGATCCATCCTATGAATCCCTACAGCTTTCCAAAAAAATCGGGGAATTATCGGAAAGTATTCGAAAACCATTTTATTACGTTCTCAATAAAGTAACAAAAGAGAATAAGGAAATGATGTATGAAGCTGTATGGAATTCAAGTCGAGTCGCTGTATCTCTTGGCGCGGATCCTAGTATTATGGGAGAGGGACTGATGGGGAAAGAACTATCAGAAAAACCAGATGCTATTGAAAAGTTAACAGAATTTCTACTTTCTATTTAAAGAATGAGGAGATTTACTGTGGATATATTATAAAAGAAAACCAGATCATACAGCTGTAATTTGTAATATTACATCCACTTGACGCAAGAAAAAAGCAGTGATATACTGAAACAAAAATTATTTATAAAATAATAATAAAAACCTGGGACTATATTGTGTGATTGAACAGTTACAAAAAATGCAATTCTTGTGGAGGGTATAGGATGATACAGATTGCAATTGTGGAAGATGAAGAAATTTACGTAAAACAATTAACAGAGTATATCCGGAAATATCAAACGGAAAGGGGAAGATCAATAAAGGTTACAGTATTTGGTGATGGAGAAGATATCACTGAAAATTACAATGGCGGTTTTGACATTATTCTGATGGATATTCAAATGCGGTTCATGGACGGTATGACAGCAGCAGAAAAAATTCGTCAAATGGATCAGAAAGTAATTATCATGTTTATTACAAATATGATTCAATATGCAGTACGTGGATACGAAGTTGATGCAATGGATTATGTAGTAAAACCAGTTGAGTATTTTTCTTTTTCGCAGAAACTGGATAAAGCAGTTGGTCGTATGCGTTCTGAGGTTAAAGAATTTCTTACGATTCCGATTGGGGAAGGAGTTGTAAAGATAGATATAGCAGATATCTATTTTATTGAGGGGCAGAGACATAATGTAATTTATCATACTTCGAGAGGAGATTACTGTTCAAGAATTACGATGAAAGAACTCGAAGAAAAACTTGCGGTACATAATTTTTTTCGATGTGCAAAGGGATATCTGGTAAATATGAATCATGTAGAGGGATTTGTTGGTTCTGATTGTGTGATCCATAATGTACATATACCTGTTAGCAGAACCAGAAAAAAAGAATTCATGAATCTGCTTCTGCAAAACCTCAATATGGAATGATTTCATGCGAAATGGAGGTTATTAA
>NZ_JBWJVQ010000205.1:0-34779 GCF_056339875.1 Blautia sp. ZXY-1-C6 | reverse complement strand
TTTACATTCTTTTCCTGCTGTACATCAAATCCAGCAAAAATAACCGAATCCAAATTAACGCTGTCAATAATTTGATCATGATTTCGACGAACATTTTCAATATAATCGCGTATATCCGGATTGTGAAATGGTGCTACAGCCGCCTGCACCAGCTCTCTTTGCGCAACCTTTATCTGTTCTTCTGTTGGTTCAGATACACCTGTATTCTTCTGAGCCTGCTCAAAAATAATATCTGCATCAAATGCATTCAATAAACGTTCAGCCACGCACCCTGCTGTTGCTCCAACTTTTTCTTTAAACTGTTCTCGCTCAGCCTGTGTCATTTGACTATTCAGGCGAATCACACGATTTGCAAGAGAAGTCAAAGTATCTTTATCTTTCACTCCCAATGCCACATTCATCATAAGTTCTTTCATACTAACTGTAGGTTTACGCTCCAAAGGTCTGGTGTCCGATTTTCTTGACTTCGTAACCCCTACTGCATCCACAATAACAAAATGATCTTTATTTTCCGTAGCAGACGGGGTAACTTTCTGCAAATCTTCTTTACTAAGTACTCGAGTTCCTCTGCCTTTCATCTGTTCGAAATAATTCTTACTTTTTACATCTCTCATAAAAATCAGACATTCGATTGGCTTAACATCCGTTCCAGTTGCTATCATATCCACAGTGACCGCAATACGTGGATTATAATCATTTCTAAAAGAACTAAGTACAGATTCCGGATTATCTACAGCATAAGTTATTTTGCGACAAAAATCATTTCCTTCGCCAAACTCCTCACGTACAATCTGCACTATATCATCTGCATGGCTATCTGTTTTCGCAAAAATCAATGTTTTTGGCACTTCTTTTCTACGCGGAAATAACGTTGTAAACACATTTTCTTTAAAAGATCGAATTACTGTACGTATCTGACTTGGATTAACAATTTTCTTATCCAACTGTGACGGAACATAATCCACATCTTCATCCATTTGCCTCCATCGCTTAGCTCTGGATAAACGATCACGATATTCAATCATCTGTTTCATCAGATGTGCACCATTTTTTCCAACCTCCGTTTCTATCAGAAAAACATCTTCACCTACGTTCACACCATCTATAATTGCCTGTTCACGCGTATATTCACTGACTATATTTTCATTAAAGAAAGCAAAAGTCCGGTTATCAGGTGTTGCAGTTAATCCAATAATAAAAGCATCAAAATAAGTCAGCACCTGACTCCAGACATTATAGATAGAACGATGACATTCATCCACAATGATACAATCAAAAAACTCTGGTGGATATTTCTCATTATAAGCTACTTCTTTAGGAGCTTTGCTTTCAGCAGTTACATATTCAACAAACGGAGCTTCTTCTGCTGATTCATCCAATTCCTCTTCTTTAAGAATAGAGTACATTCTCTGTATCGTAGAAATACAAATCTGAACATCATTTGGCATATACGAAGATTTTAATCTACGTACACCATATATCTGCGAAAAAGACCTCGGGTCATCATTTGGTGTATACGCAAGAAATTCCCGCTCTGCCTGTTCCCCTAATCCTTTGGTATCCACCAAAAACAAAATACGTTTCATTTTTCCATATTTAAGCAATCGGTAAGCCGATGTAATTGCTGTAAATGTCTTTCCCGCCCCTGTTGCCATCTGCACTAGTGCCCTTGGACGATTATCCGCAAATGATTGATCCAGATTATTAATCGCATTAATTTGACATTTTCTGAATCCCTTTACATCTAAAAGTGGAAACTGCTTCATATTATTTCGAATCGTATCTAGCTGCTGAATCAAATCAAATAATGTCTCAGGCCGATGAAAAGAAAACACTGTCCTGGAACGATATTTAATATCCTTATAATCAGTAAAACGAATCAGTTTATCTGTTGCTTCATACGCAAACCGAATAGTATAATCATTCTTAACCCATTTGAACGTACTATTTGCATAACGCCCTGACTGCACCTCAACATCAGTAATTGACTGTCCTGCTTGGGATTGCTTCGCCTCAACTACTCCCACTGGCTTTCCATCCACAAATAAAGCATAGTCAACCTCACCTGTACTGGTAGGAAATTCACGAACCGCTACACCAAGAGAAGCTGTAAGATTCAATCTTTTCAAATCCTGTATCACCCATCCAGACTGACAAAGCTTATCATCAATCACACAACGTGCTTTTTCTTCCGGTGTCATATCCTTCTTCATCTCCCTTATACATATTCATCATCTATGTAGTACCTTACTCTCTATTAAAAATAAGTATATCATCACCCCACATACTTCGCAAGAACATACGATTTTTTATAATACTCTTTTTCTTTTCCCCCTCTATTATCCCGCCCAAGAAATAACCACTTACAACTCCCTCGCAGGGCATTTTGCCTCCGGCAAAATCCCAAGACATACATCTTCTTTCCACGTCCAACACCCAGCGCAGACAAATAGTTTCTTTCGTGTGCATTTGCAGGATACTTAGATATTCTTAGGTATCAAAAATCCGCGTTATGAGAAGAAAAGTCCTTTGTCTGAGCGCAAGCGAGTAATCCAGACTTTTCTTCTCATGCTTTTAGCAGATTTTTGATGCCTTAGAATATCTTAGTATCCGAAACCGCACACGAAAGAAACTATTTGTCTGCGCGTCCCCCCACCCACGAAAAAAGCAGCCCCTTTCCCTTCCGAAAGAAACTGCTTTTTTTCATCCTTTTATTTAATTCCCATAACTTCCATCTGCGCCAGAATCGCATCCACACACTTCTCAAATCCCAGCTTTCCTGAATTCAGGCACAGATCATAATTTGTCGCATCACTCCAGTCCCCGCCTGCAAATTTACGATAATAATCCTGTTTTCTCTTATCATCTTTGCGAAGGAACTTCTCAATTTCCTCATCACCACCGCTAATCTTCTCTCTGGACTTCTCAACACGGAATTCCCATGGTGCATGAATAAATACTCTCAGTGTATTCGGTCTGTCTCTGAACACATAATTCACGCATCGTCCCACGATTACGCATGGCTCCTTCTCAGCCAGATCATTCGCAACCTTTGCCTGATAATTAAAAATATTCTCATCAGAAATAAATCCCTTCTGATCCGGTGCTATCAGTGCCCCTTTATAAAGACCGGTCTTATTAAACAGTGACGCTTTTACTTTTGTCCCTTCTTCAACCTGACCAAATAACTTCACATCAATACCGCTCTCATCTGAAGCCATCTGAATGATCTGCTTGTCATAGAAAGAAACTCCCAGTTTCTCTGCCAGCATCTTACCGACGGTACGTCCGCCGCTTCCATACTGTCTCGCAATGGTAATTACAAAATTCTCCATAAAATCCCTCCTGTTTACTCTCCAAGATAAGCTTTCTGAACAGATTCATCATGAAGAAGATCACTTGCCTTACCTTCCAGTGTAATCCTTCCGGTCTCAAGGACATAAGCTCTGTCAGCAATAGAAAGAGCCTTCTTCGCATTCTGCTCAACCAGAAGAACCGTTGTTCCACTCTCACTTACCTCTTTAATGATATCAAAGATCTCATTTACAAAGATCGGTGAAAGGCCCATGGACGGCTCGTCCATCAGAATGATCTTCGGCTGGCTCATCAGCGCACGTCCCATGGCGAGCATCTGCTGCTCACCACCACTTAAGGTACCTGCAGTCTGATTCTGACGTTCCTTCAGACGCGGAAAACGTTTATATACTTTCTCAATGGTCGCATCAATCTCATTTTTATCAGATCTTGTAAAAGCACCCATCTTCAGATTCTGAAGAACAGTCATATTTGCAAACACACGTCTTCCTTCCGGAACATGTGCCATACCCATTGTTACGATCTTGTGAGGCGGAACCTTTGTGATATCCTGTCCGTCATAAATAATATGTCCTGATTTTGCCCGGAGAAGCCCTGTCACTGTATGCAGGGTAGTTGTTTTACCTGCACCGTTTGCACCGATCAGAGCAATAACTTCACCTTCATTTACAGAGAAAGAAACACCTTTCAATGCCTGAATCATTCCATAATAAACCTGTATGTCCTGTACTTCCAGTAATGCCATCTGTCTCTCCTCCTATTCTCCAAGATATGCCTTGATAACTTCCGGATCATGGAGCACATCTGAAGTCTTGCCCTGTCTCAGAACATGACCGAAATTCAGTACAGTCAGCTCCTCACAGATACCTGAAACCAGCTTCATATCATGCTCGATCAGAAGAATGGTCATATCAAAGTTATCACGAACAAAACGGATGGTATCCATCAGTTCCTCAGTTTCATTGGGGTTCATACCTGCAGCCGGCTCATCCAGAAGAAGAAGCTTCGGCTTTGTTGCCAGTGCTCTGGCAATCTCCAGCTTTCTCTGTTTACCATAAGGAAGGTTTGATGCAAGGATATCTGCCTCTTTGTCCAGATCAAACACTTTAAGAAGCTTCATTGCTTCCTCATTCATAGTTTTCTCAACCTTAAAGTATTTCGGAGTATGTACAATACTTGTAAAAAGGCTGTATTTATCATGATTGTGAAGTCCTGCCTTTACATTGTCCAGCACACTCATCTGATGGAACAGACGGATATTCTGGAATGTTCTGGCGATTCCCGCCTTGTTGATATCAATGGTACTCTTTCCGGTGATATCCTGTCCGTCCAGATTGATGATTCCCTCGTCCGGCTTATACACACCTGTAAGAAGGTTAAAGATTGTAGTCTTACCGGCACCATTCGGACCGATCAGACCATAAAGCTGTCCTTTCTCGATGGAGACATGGAAATCATCCACTGCATGAAGACCGCCGAATGAAATATTTAAATGATTTACTTCCAGCAATGCCATAGCTTATGCCTCCTTTTTCTTAAATTTACTGAAAAGACGCTCTCTCATCTCGATTGCCTTAGGTGCCCAGTTGATCAGCATCATTACGATCAGCACGATTGCATAGAACAGCATACGGTAATCACTGAGTCCACGCAGAAGCTCAGGAAGAAGGTTCAGAATCACTGCCGCAATAATAGAACCACGCATATTTCCAATTCCACCGAGAACTACGAATACCAGGAACATGATAGACATGTTATAACCGAAGTTCTTCGGAAGTGCTGTTAAAGTTGCAAGATTATGAGCATAAAGCACACCGCCGATACCGGCTAATGCTGCTGAGATTGCAAATGCTTTCAGTTTATACTTTGTGATATCAATACCAATTGATTCCGCTGCAATACGGTTATCACGGATTGCCATGATCGCACGTCCGTCTCTGGAATTGATCAGGTTCAGAACTACGAATAAAGTAACCAGGATCAGAATCACACCTATAGTAAAGGTTGACTGTCTCGGTGTACCTGTGATACCCATTGCACCACTGATGATCATTTTTCCACCAGGCTCCATTCCAAGAGACATCTGGTCTTTCATGGAAAAATGGATTCCGTTGCTGTCAATTCCTACATAAAGCACATTGATGATATTCTTAATGATCTCACCAAATGCCAGTGTTACGATAGCAAGGTAGTCACCTTTCAGACGAAGTACAGGAATACCGATCAGGAATCCAAAGATACCTGCACATACAGCTCCGATGATCAGAGCAACGAAGAAACGAAGTCCTGCATTTGTAAATGTATCCATAGTTGCCTTTGTAAATGCTGCACTGGTGAAAGCACCGATACACATAAATCCGGCATGTCCAAGACTTAACTCACCCAGAATACCAACCGTCAGGTTCAGGGAAAGAGCCAGGATAATATATACACAAAGAGGCACCAGAAGACCCTGCATCAGGTTGGAAAGCAGATTCCCTGCTATCATTCCCTGTACGATCAGATATGCTGCAAGAACCATTCCGTATGTAATGAGATTGCTTTTTGTTGTTTTGTTTAATTTCTTCTTTTCCATGTCTGCCACCTCACACTTTCTCCTGAATGTTCTTACCAAGAATACCGGTAGGTTTCACAACCAGAACTACGATCAGAACACCGAATACAATGGCATCAGCCATCTGTGAAGAGATATAAGCTTTACCAAAAATCTCCAGGATACCCAGAACAACACCTCCGATAAAGGCTCCCGGGATAGATCCGATACCGCCAAATACAGCTGCAACGAATGCTTTGATACCAGGCATAGCACCTGTATATGGTGTCAAAGACGGGTATGCAGAGCAGAGAAGCACACCTGCGATTGCTGCAAGTCCGGAACCGATTGCAAAAGTAATGGAGATTGTTTTGTTTACGTTAATACCCATTAACTGGGCAGCGCCTTTATCCTCAGATACGGCAAGCATTGCCTGTCCTGTTTTTGTCTTGCTGATAAAGAGCATCAGACCTGCCATGATCAGGATACCACCGATAATGGTTACGATGGTTACACCAGTGATCACGATAGAACCACCTGCAAGTTTCAGGGATGGAAGACTGATCACGTTACTGAATGATTTGGTATCTGCTCCCCAGATCAGAAGGGCCACGTTCTGAAGCAGGTAGCTGACACCAATTGCTGTGATCAGAACAGCCAGAGGTGAAGCTGCATTACGCAGTGGTCGATACGCAACGCCTTCGATCACAACGCCCATGAGTGTACAGATGATAATGGACAGCAGGATGGCTAAAATCGGATTTAATCCCATGCCGCTGACTGCGACATAAACTACATAAGAGCCGACCATGATAACATCTCCATGAGCGAAGTTCAGCATTTTAGCGATTCCGTATACCATGGTATAACCAAGAGCGATGATCGCATATACACTTCCGAGGCTGATACCACTGATAAGATATGATATAAAACTACTCATAGAAGTCTTTCCTTTCTTATATTTAAATAATTTTATTGTGTGTAAAACTGGCAGATTTGCCTTTAGCGAAATCTGTCTTGTTTATTTTGCCAAAAGTAAATCTGTCATTAACGCATTAATGTAATAACGTATTAGGCAACAGGGCTGTCTGCATAATTCAGACAGCCCCGTTGGCATGCAACCATTGTCCACTCCAGGAACAATCGCATTTTATTTCTTATGAAATCTTTTCAGTTATTTCAATTTCATTATTCCATTGCTGCGTAAGCACCATCTTTGATTTCTACAGCTTTCGGAGCTTTGTTCGGCTCACCGTCTTCTGTCCATGTGATCTCGTCACCTGTAACACCTTCAAGTGTGATCTCGGTCATGCCTTTTTCAAGTGCTGCACAGATATCTGCAACATCCATGTCTGCTTTTACATCTTCTTTTTCTGCTGCTGCTTTGACTGCGTATACTGCATCATAAGCATCTGCTGCGAACTGGTTTGGTGTGTCTTTGTAAGCATCTTTGTATGCTTTTACAAAGTTCTGGGTTTTCTCATCTGTAGAATCTGCTGCAAATGGTGTAAGAAGCATCAGCCCCTCTGCAAGAGATGTATCAAAGTTTTCTACACCAAGGATACCGTCCATACCGTCGCATCCGAAGAATTTAGTTTCAAATCCCATGCTGTCTGCCTGTGCAAGGATCAGGGAAGCTTCTGTATAATAAATCGGAAGGAATACTAATTCAGCACCACCGTCTTTTGCTTTCTGAAGCTGTACGGAGAAGTCTTTATTGTTATCAGCAGTGAATGCTTCGGAAGATACGATTTCAATACCCTGATTAGCTGCTTCTGCTGTGAAGTTCTGTGTGATACCTGATGAATATACATCAGAGCTATCGTAGATAATAGCTACTTTTTTAGCAAGTTTATGCTCTCCAATGTACTGAGCTGCTGCAGTACCCTGGTTCGGGTCAGAGAAGCATACACGGAATACGTTCGGATTAGCAACACACTCTGTTGCAGATCCGGATGGAGTAAGCTGGAACATATTGTCTGCTGCTGTTTCATTTGCTACAGCTACACAAGGTGTGGAAGTAACTGTACCAACCAGAATGTTCATTCCCCAGTCTTTTAATGCGTTGTAAGCGTTCAGGGTTTTCTCAGCATCGTTTTCATCATCTTCAAATTTGAACTCTACCTGATATCCGTTGATTCCGCCGTCTTCGTTTACTTCATTGATTGCAAGCTCTGTTGCATTCTTTACAGCCTGTCCATAGATTGCTGCTGCTCCGGTTACAGGTCCGATTCCACCGATCTTAAATGTAGCATCGTCTGCAAATACAGATACAGGTGCAACTGTTGACATTACCATTGCTGCTGCCGCAGTAACACTGATGATTTTTTTCAGGTTTTTCATAATAAAATCCTCCTTATATTTTGTCAGTCCTTTCGTCCCTCTTATGGCTCATAAGATTAGCTTCCGTTACCATTCATTCCACCTGGTACATCATTTTTGATGCTATAAATTCCGCAAGTTCATTTATTATGTAGAGGAACTGAAAAGTAACAAAAAGCCAACTGGGTTCCCAGCCGGCTTTGGCTTCCACTGACACTTTAATATGTTGCTGTTTTGAATTATATCACCATATATTTGACCATGCAAGAAAAACTTTATGGAAATTTAAGATTTTTCCGTCTTTCATGGACACTTGACCGTACCGCGCACGCAATTTTATCCCATTCATCGAAAAATGCATTAAAAAAGGTACACACAGAAACCGTAACAATTTCTATGTGTACCTCAAAATTCTGATTTAATTTATCAAATCTTATGTCTCTCTAAAACCGACAATTATGCAATTGCTTTTTTAGCAATCTCAGCAAGTGCTGTAAATCCTTCTGCATCGTTTACTGCAAGTTCAGCAAGCATCTTTCTGTTGATGTCGATGTTTGCAACTTTCAGTCCGTGCATCAGTTTGCTGTAGGATAATCCGTTCATTCTTGCTGCTGCGTTGATACGAGCGATCCAGAGCTGTCTGAACTGACGTTTTTTCTGCTTTCTTCCTGCATAGGAGCTAGCAAGTGCTCTCATTACAGACTGTTTAGCAACTCTATACTGTTTGGAACGGGCTCCTCTGTAGCCTTTTGCCAGTTTTAATGTACGATTATGTTTTTTCTTTGCGTTTAATCCGCCTTTAATTCTTGCCATTTCTTAAATTTCCTCCTGTTTGTCTATCTTCAATGAATAAATGCTTCTTATAAATATGGTAATGCTTTCTTCATGCTCTTAACATTAGTAGCATCAACAACAGTAGATTTTCTCAGATTTCTTTTTCTTTTCTGAGATTTCTTTGTTAAGATATGGCTCTTATAAGCTTTATTTCTTACTAATTTTCCTGTACCTGTTTTTTTGAAACGCTTTGCTGCTGCTCTGCAAGTTTTAATTTTTGGCATTGTTAATTCCTCCTTAAACTGTATCTCTATTATATTTAACGTTTTTCCGTTAAAAACATGGTCATGCTTCTGCCTTCAACCTTCGGTGCCTTCTCCACTGTTGCCACATCTGCAAGCTGCTTTGCAAAATCATCAAGCACATGTCTGCTGCTTGCCATATGTGCCATTTCTCTTCCGCGGAAACGTAATGTTACCTTTACTCTGTCACCCTTGGAGAGGAACTTTCTGGCGGCGTTGACTTTCGTATTCAGGTCATTGGTATCAATGTTTGGAGAAAGTCGCACTTCTTTGACATCGATGGTCTTCTGCTTCTTCTTGGCTTCTTTTTCTTTTCTTGCAAGCTCATAACGGTATTTACCATAATCGATGATCTTACATACCGGCGGTTTCGCCTGCGGGGCAATTTTTACCAGGTCAAGCCCTGCCTCCTGAGCTTTGAACATTGCTTCTTTCGCGGACATGATTCCAAGCTGTTCTCCGTCCGAACCGATTAAGCGTACCTCTTTGTCTCTGATCTGTTCGTTAATCATTAAATTGCTAATTGTAGTGCACCTCCATACCTGTTAGATAGATTCTAATGACTTCTCGTCGCCCTCATTTACATAAAAAAAGCGTGGACAAAATCCACACTCCGCTATCACACTGCTGATATCTTTTCTTCTTAATCTGCGGAACAATCTCTTTATTCCTGCCAACCTTAAATATCAGCCTTCTCTGTGCAATATAAACCCAAGCCGCTAAACTAAATGCGCTGAGGTGAGAGTGGAACTCTGCTTTGTTTTCTTACGTACTTGTATAAGATACCATGTTCAGTCTGTTATGTCAAGTACTTTTTACATTTTCTTTATTTTTTTAGATCTCAAGGTATATTTTCTCTCAAACTGCACATCCTATCTCCGAAGCTTATTCAATGTAACTGTTCAGTACTCTTGCACTACAGCAGTATTGAATAGTTATCTCAGATTTTTTCAGGAGGGTAACTCTATGACAATTCTTAAATGTTCAGCAATGACCTGTGTTTACAACAAAGAACAGCTCTGTTCAAAGGGTGATATTGACGTGACAGGCGAAAATGCTACTTCTGCAAATGAGACAAGCTGCGGCAGTTTCCGAGAGAGAACCGGCAGTTCCATGAAAGACAGCTATACAGATGACTGTGGCTGCGACAAAATCCAGATCGACTGCAAAGCCCATAACTGTACCTATAATGATAACTGCAAATGTACAGCATCCTCCATTCAGGTAGACGGCTCTAATGCACATGCATCTTCCGATACAAGATGTGACACCTTCCAGTGCCATTGTGGCGCATAATATCAACACCATGGCAACAGGATTTTCACCCGTATATCAGGGATAATGAACTTCCCTGATCTGGTCAAAAAAAGAGACATGTCCATCTATATGGAATATGTCTCTTTTGTCTGTCTGTAAATTATTTCACTGCAAAACAGATAATCCTATCTGTTTCTTAAGAAATCCGGAATCTGGATATCCTTCTTCTGAACAGTGCTTGACGGAGTCTTAGATGCTCCAAATGGTGTGGCATTCATAGTTGGAAGGCTGAAGCTAGGCATGTTCATACCGCTTCCTGCTGCAGTTCCGGCTGTTGCTGTACCTGTCGTTGCTGTGGAAGAAGGTCTTCTTGCACCAAAGGAAGAAGCTGTGCTTCTTTTTCCGAAAGGGGTCTGCTGAAGGTTATCATCATTCAGACCTGTTGCAATCACTGTGATTCTGCAGTAGTCAGCAACTGTATCATCATACATGGCACCAAAGATGATGTTTGCTTCCTCACCTGTAAGCTCCTGTACATAGCTTGCGGCATCATTGGCATCCATAAGAGAAATATCTCCGGAAATATTAATGATAACATGTGTAGCACCTTTGATGGTTGTCTCAAGAAGTGGAGAAGATACGGCCTGCTGTACAGCTTCCATAGCTTTGTCGTCTCCTCTTGCTTCACCGATACCGATATGGGCAATTCCCTTGTCTGTCATTACAGTCTGAACGTCTGCAAAGTCAAGGTTAATCAGAGCCGGCAGATTGATCAGGTCTGTAATGCCCTGTACTGCCTGCTGCAGAACTTCATCAGCCTTCTTCAGAGCTTCCGGCATGGTTGTTCTGCGATCTACAACTTCCAGTAATTTATCATTCGGGATAACGATTAATGTATCCACTGCTTTCTTCAGATTCTCAATGCCTGCAAGTGCATTATTCATACGAGTTCTTGCTTCAAAACGGAAAGGTTTTGTAACAACGCCAACTGTAAGGATACCCATTTCTTTCGCTGCTGCTGCGATAACAGGTGCAGCTCCGGTTCCGGTTCCGCCTCCCATACCACAGGTAACGAATACCATATCCGCACCTTCCATTAACTGTTTTACTTCTTCAATGCTCTCCTCTGCTGCTTTCTGTCCAACCTCAGGCTGGGCTCCTGCACCAAGACCTTTGGTAATCTTCTCGCCAATCTGAAGTACAGTTGGAGCTTTGCACAGAGTTAAAGCCTGCTTATCAGTATTAACACCTACAAACTCTACTCCGCCGATGGCCTCTTCCACCATTCTGTTTACTGCATTATTTCCGGCTCCACCTACACCGATCACTATGATCTTGGCAGATGATTCAGCCTCGTTTGACATAATCTCTAACAACGTACTTCCTCCTTTATTTATACCTGATATCCTTTTCAGTGATTTATATCAAAGTTACATATAGATATATCATATATTTTTTTTGGGAATTAATCAACCATTAATTTTGTTTTTTTATACTTTTTTCACTCTTTTTCGGCAATTCCGGTAAATATGTTGTATCAGTGTACGGAGCCTTCTCTGATCTCAAAGTTTCCATATACTATCAATATCCCTCAGAATCATCCCCCTGATAATCACTGTTATCTTCTGTATAATCACCATATCCATCTGAATCATCTGAGTTTCCGTCGTCATATGATGAATCACTTTCTCCATCTTCTGAAGTTTCAGAACTCTGGTCATCTGCGGAACTTTCATCTCCTGAACCGTCTCCCGACTCATCAGATGCCGCATCCAGAGATTCCTGTGTAGGCTTCGGTCCCACATAATTACCGGATTCGTCATACTCACCTGCTCCGGTATAATCCCCTTCCTCATCATAACCGCCATTCCAGTTCTCAATTGCTTCCTCAAGAGCAGTCTTCGGTTTTGCACCTACATAATTACCATCCTCGTCATACTCGCCGTCTCCGGTATAATTGCCATCTTCATCATAACCGCCATTCCAGTTCTCAGCAGTAACTTCTTCCTGTTCCAGTTCTTCTTCAAAGGTATTGGACTCCGTAGCCACACTCTCCATATGAAGAATACCTTTTTTTCCCTGGATTTTGGGCAGAATCGCTATCACTCGGTTCATCTTCTCTTCCAGATCAGCATCTTTTCCAAGCTGAACAGTTATATCCCCATAGATGAGGCTGATAGAATAGCTGCTGTCAAACTGGATATGATCGGGGATCATATCATTTTTCTGAAAGATTGTAGACAATGCTACAGCTGTATTCAGTACAGTATCTCCTTTAATATCCAGTTTCTCATCCATCACGATGCTGTTCACCTGAATTCCGTCAAAATACGGAACCGTCTCATCTCTGTTCTGAGAACCCTCCACAAAAATGCCATTTCTGTCAAAATAAATGTAACTGTCAAGATATCGGATGCATCCGACTGTTTTTTTCTCTTTTACGCTGATACAGATGGTATTTCGGTTCAGCTGGGTAACTTTAAATGCATCTACATATGCAATGTCCTCTGTATTTGTAGTGCTGTAGAGCAGTGGTGCAAGGACCGAATTGGAAGCCATCGGTCCCCGAAGCACCATATTCTTTACTTCTTCGTCTGTATAATGGGAAGTTCCCCTCACCTCAACAGTATCTACTTTATAATAGGAAAAAAATACTATCACAGCGACCATAACTCCGGCGCCTATCATACCTGCCAGCATCTTCTTCGTCCTTTTACTCATAGGAGGTCTTTTCCCATAATTACTTTCTCTCATAAATCCTCAAATCCTCTGTCCCCGGCTGCCATATTCTGCAGCCCAAAGTCCGTAAATCTTCACAGATATGCTCATAGCCCCTGCTGATAAACCCGGCTCCTGTAACACAGGTTTCTCCCTCTGCCATAAGTGCGGCAATGAGCAGGGCTGCACCACCTCTGAGATCTCCTGCCTGTACCTGTGTTCCCTTAAGAGTTTTTCCCCCTCTTATGATTGCCTGGTTTCCGCTTACGGAAATATCTGCGCCCATTTTTTTCATCTGAAAAGCACTGCCAAATCTCCGGTCAAAAATATTTTCCCGTATGGTACTCTGTCCCTGCGCACCTGTCAGTACTGCCATCAACGGAGCCTGCAGATCTGTGGGAAAACCCGGATAAATTTCCGTTTCTACTAAAACAGCCGGTCTGACAGCATTCTTTCCATTGACCTCTAGTGTACCACCATTTACTTGATATTGTCCACCTATTTTCCGATATACTTCCATAAACGACTGCAATTCCTCCACAGGTACATTATGAAGAATAATCTTACTTCTTGCTGCCGCAGCCGCACACAGATAGGTACCTGCAACAATACGATCCGGAGGAATACGGTAGTCTCCACCTTTCAGTTCATCCACTCCTCTGATCGTAATTTCACCGGTTTCCTCTCCTTCTATCAGTGCTCCCATTGTTTTCAGATATCTGCAGAGCCAGAAAACCTCCGGTTCTTTCGCACAATTATAAAGATGTGTTACACCTTTTGCAAGAACTGCTGCCAGTATTGCCTGTTGAGCAGCTCCCACACTCGATTTCGGAAACACAATATCCTGCCCTTCAAATCTGACACATTCTCCATCCAGGCCTGATGCATTTTCCCGGACATCCGCGCCAAGTGCTCTCAGTGCCATAAGATGGAGATCTATTGGTCTTTTCCCGATCGTACATCCGCCCGGATACCCTATCCTGCATTTTCTGTTTCTTGCAAGCACCGCACCTGCCAGAATGATCGAAGAACGCATTCTGCCTGTATAGACTGCAGGAATTTCTGTTCCGTCTGCGCTGGAACAATCCAGATAAAGATCATGATCGTCCCACCAGGTCACTGCACCAAGACTTTTTAAAATCTCTTCCATACAGAAAACATCTGAAATTCTGGGGCATCCCCTCAGAATGCTTAGTCCTCTGTGCATCAGAGATGCGGCTATCATTGGAAGTGCTGCATTTTTAGATCCCTGTATAAAAATCTCTCCGCTGAGAGAAGCTTTACCTGTTACATGGATTTCATCCAACCTTTTGCTCCCAAAGAGTCTCTTACTTTACAGTTTATGGCTTTTTCTATTATATGTTACGTCATTCTGAAACCTGTAATTTAATTTATCCTGTCACATTTCCCAACATTCATCGCAAGTCCCATTTCCCCAAGAAGAAACACTGCCGAAGTTCCTCCATAGCTGATAAAAGGCAGCGTAATGCCTGTATTGGGGATTGTATTGGTCACCACTGCAATATTCAAAATAACCTGAAGAGCCAGATGCCCCATAATCCCGCAACAGATAAGAGCTCCGGCCAGATCTTTTGCATGCATGGCAGCCACACCCAGCCGCCACAAAAGCATTGCAAACAGAAAAATCAGAAAGATAGCTCCGGCTGCTCCCATTTCCTCACATATAATCGAAAAAATCATATCATTCTGCGCTTCCGGAACAAATCCAAGTTTCTGCAGACTGTTTCCAAATCCTCTGCCGAATATTCCGCCGCTGCCGATGGCATACAGTCCCTGGATCGTCTGAAATCCTTTTTCATATTTCTCCGGATTTCTCCAGATTGCAAGACGTTCCAGACGATAACTCTCTGCAGCAAGAAAAACAGCTATGAAACCTGCACCTGCGCTGCCAAGCCCGATAAATTCCAGATATCCCGGATTGGATACAAAAATCAGAATTCCACCGATCCCCAGAATAATGATCGCTGTACTCAGATTATTTGAACCTACAAGACCAATGATCGGCAGCAGGGTCAATATTGTCCTGCACATAAATCCAAAGCCCCTGGTTGCTTTTTTTGTACGCTCGATCTGCCATGCAAGAAAAAGGATTACAGCAACTTTCGCAAACTCTGAAGGCTGAAAAGATAAAGGTCCAAGATTCAGCCATCTTTTTGAGCCGTTGATCTCCTGACCTACAAAAAGTACTGCGCCGGACAAAAACATTGAAATCAGATATGCCACTGGTCCCAGCCTCAGAAAAAAATGATAATCAATGGAAGAAACCATATACATTACTCCCATACCCAATGCTGTGGCAAATAACTGTTTCTTAAAATAACAGGCAGAGTCGCCGAAACGTACTCTGCCATTATATTCACTGGAACTGAATAATACTGCCAGGCCAAAAATCACAAGCAGTACTATCAGTACCAGCATCGTCATATCTGTTTTTGATAAATCTGTCGCTCTTTTTCGCGCCATCTGTTTCTCCGCAAAATTATCTATAGCCTGTCACTGCAGCTTCGTCTTTCTCTGCCGGACAGCTATAATTCTTACTTATAGATATTCTACAGATTTCTTACATATTCCTTGAACATATCTCCACGCTGTTCATAGTTATCAAACTGTCCCCAGCTTGCACATGCGGGAGAAAGCAAAACAGCATCTCCAGGCTGTGCTTTCTCCTCACATACCTTTACTGCCTCTTTCAGATCTTCGCAGAGGATGATGTCATGGAAACCATGTTTCTCAGCAGCTTCTTTGATTTTCTCCTTTGTCTGACCGATCAGCACCAGATAACGTACCTTTCCGTCAAATGCCTCAATCCATTCATCATAACCGGACTGTTTATCATAACCGCCGCCGATCAGAAGTGTCGGACGGTTCATTGCCTGGATTCCTTTAATTGCCGCATCCGGGTTAGTTCCTTTGGAATCATTATAATATACAACGCCTTTTTTCTCTGTCACATATTCGATTCTGTGTGCAACAGCTGTAAATTCACAGATGCTCTTACGGATGCTGTCCAAGGATACTCCATCGTAGTAAGCCATTGCAACTGCGGCCATAACGTTCTCAAAATTGTGTTTTCCAAGAAGCTTCAGATCTTCTGTCTTAACTACTTCGATTTCTTTTTCTCCGTCCTTCAGGATGATTTTGTTTCCATCCAGATAAATTCCCTCATCCAGTTTACGTCCGCTGGAGAAATATACCACTCGTGGAGTCAGATGTTTTCCAAACTCACGCAGAACCTCATCTTCATAATTCAGCACGCATACATCTTCTGTACCCTGATTCTCAGTGATCAGTTCTTTCACACGTATATACTCTTCCATTGTATGATGACGGTTCAAATGGTCCTCTGTAATATTCAGGATTGCAGATACCTTTGGTGCAAACTCATCAATCGTTTCCAGCTGAAAACTGCTGATTTCTGCAACAGTTACAGAATTTGGCTTCATCTCCAGTGCTTTGGAAGTATATGGGGTTCCGATATTGCCGACTACAAAAACAGACTCACGTGCATCCTGCATAATTTTTCCAAGAAGTGCTGTTGTAGTAGTTTTTCCGTTTGTTCCTGTGATGGCAAGCACTTCACCGTCACCTACTCTGTATGCCAGTTCCACCTCTCCCCATACCGGAAGCCCCTGCTCATAAAAACTCTTTACAAGTGGAAGATCTGTCGGCACTCCGGGGCTTAAAACTACCAGATCAAGACTGTCCTGTACTTCTTTCGGAAGTTCTCCTGCATATACAGTGACCGGATATGTCCCATCTGTTTTATGTACAACTGTGTCTTTATCTGTTTCGGCATTTCCGTCATAGATAACCGGAAATGCTCCTACCTTTGCCAGAAGGTCAGATGCTCCGATTCCGCTTTTTCCGGAACCGAATACAAGTACCTTTTTTCCCTGTAATTCCATAATAATTTTCCTCCCTTTTATCAGCATAACGCTGAAATCTGCTTAGCCAAAATCTTACAGTGCCAGCAGTGCGACCATACACATAACCGCTGTAATAACTGAGAATACCGCAACTACACGTGTTTCAGACCATCCGCATAACTCAAAATGATGATGAATCGGTGCCATCTTAAAGATACGCTTTCCATGTGTTGCCTTGAAATAAGTTACCTGAATGATAACGGAAAGTACTTCTATAAGATAGATCAGACCCACGATCAGGATAAATAACGGCATCTGCATCACATAAGCCGTACCTGCAACAAAACCGCCCAATGCCAGAGAACCTGTGTCTCCCATAAACACTTTTGCCGGATATACATTAAACAGCAGAAATCCCATCAGTCCTCCCACAACTGCACCTGTGATCGGCTCGATCCCCGATTTCATTCCAATAGAAACTACTGTAAAAAATACTGCAACGATCAGAGTCACACTGGAAGCAAGACCATCCAGACCATCCGTAAAATTAACTCCATTCACAGTACCGATCACAGCAAAGAAAAGAACCGGAACTGCCAGCCATCCAAGATTCAGGAAATGTCCGCTCCAGAATGGGATTCTCATAGTCAGTGAGATATCTGTATACTTAACAATATAAAATACAAAAATCGCAGTCAGAACTACCTGAAGTAAAAATTTCTGCCATGGCAGCAGTCCGTCTGAGCGTTTCAGCACAACCTTCAGATAATCATCCAGAAATCCGATAATTCCAAATCCAAGAGTCAGGAACAGTACCGGAATGATCTTCGGATAATCCCCTACATAAAATAATGCAGTTATCGCTGTGGCGATCAGAAAGATCACTCCACCCATTGTAGGTGTTCCTGCTTTCTTTAAATGGGACTGTACGCCCTCTGTTCTTTCTGTCTGGCCCATCTTCAGTCTCCGAAGAAAAGGAATGATGACCGGTCCTAATACAACGCTGATTGCAAAAGAAATCAGCACAGGGATTACAACTTGAAATTCCATCTTACACCTCGTTCATTCTTTCGTTTTTTCCTGAAAGTTTTTTACTTTCAGATTTCTTTTAGTATAAGGCTTTTTTGCTTATTTATCAACCCTGCCTGCGGAATTTCCCTAATTGCCTTCTGCAGAAAAATCAGAAACATCACTTTTTTCAATTCCAAGATATGGCAGGATATTCTCAAAAATACCACGTATCACAGGTGCAGCTACTGTCCCTCCATAATAGATTCCTTTCGGATCATGAATAATACACAGTCCCAGTATCTGCGGATCTTCTGCAGGTGCAAATCCCAAAAAAGAGGAAATATAACGATTTGCACTTCTTGGCAGTGTCTGAGAAGTGGCAGTTTTCCCACCGATGGCATATCCTTCAATTTTTGCATTTTTTCCGGAGCCCTGAGATACTACTGTTTCCAGGATTTCTCTTATTTCCTTCGAAGTCTCTTCAGAGACAATTCCTTCCTTTACCGGAAAAATCAGTTTCTCACCCTCTGTTCTGTCAGGATTTAACACTGCGACTCCAAAATGCGGTGTCACCCGTCTGCCTCCGTTTATAAGTGAACTTACTGTTGCAGCCAGCTGAACAGGCGTAATCTGAAAAGACTGTCCAAAAGAAACCGTTGCCAGTTCCACTTCTCCCATATTTTTCTTCTGATGCATAATAGTTCCTGCCTCTCCCGGAAGATCTGTCCCGGTTTTATCCAGAAGTCCAAACTGTCTGAAATACTTATAATAACGTTCTATCCCAAGGCGAAGCCCCACCTCTATAAACACAGGGTTACAGGAATTCTGTGCACCTTCCACAAAATTCTGGGATCCATGTCCTGTTCTTTTTGCACAGTGGATTCTGCGATCCTCCACCACTTTATATCCGGGACAATAAAAACGGTCCCCAGGTGAAACAACACCAGCCTCCAGTCCAGCTGCCATGGTGATGATTTTAAATGTGGAGCCCGGTTCATAAGTATCATTCAGGCAGGGATTTCTCCACATCTGATTCAGTAATTCCTGCTTTCTTTCTGTATTTGTTTTTCCTGATGCTGTCTGCACTGCCAGTTCACTTTGTTCATTGTGATCTTCCGACGGTATTGTTATCCCGGATTCATTTAACTGCATATTCAGATCATCTGTCAGGGTAAAAGGATCATTCAGGTCAAATTCCGGCACATTGACACATGCATATATTTCGCCGTTCTGTGGATTCATCAGCAGGATAGATACACGTTCTGCCTGCTTTTCCTCCATTACTTTCAAAGCTGACTGCTGCGCAAATTCCTGAATATTTACATCAAGGCTGATTATCAGGCTTTTCCCCTCTATCGGTTTTTCCCTTGTCTCACCCAATTTATCAATTTCCACACCCCTGGCATCTGTTGTTGTCAGGATTTTACCCGGCTGTCCCCTCAGGATTTCTTCATATTTCACTTCCAGACCGATAATTCCCTGATTATCACCTCCCGTAAAGCCAATGACTTTTGAAGCCAGACTTCCACATGGATAGTAACGCTTATAATCCTCATCAACTTTCACCCCTGCCAGACTGCACTCTCTTATCTCATCACCTGTACTTTTTTCCACATTTGTCTTTACTATTTCTATGGAAGAGATTTTCTCCACTCTTTTTCTCACTTCTGCCTCATCTATTTTCAGTTTTTCAGACAGCAGGGCGATTACTTTTTCAGGTTCTTTAATCTGACTGTGGATCACAGAGATTGTACATACCATCCTGTTTGATGCCAGAACTTTTCCCCTTGCATCCAGAATCTCCCCTCTGGCCGCTTTGATCTCTCTCTCTCTTTCGTGAAGTTCTTTTGCTTTCTTATAATAATAGTCTGATCTGAAACACATAAGATATACCAGTCTTCCGATAAGGCCTGTCATCATTAAAATACAGCAGAGTAATACCACCCATATTTTTCTCTTGTGAAACGTCATATTTTTTTTCATAAAAAAAGCTCCGCAGAGATTGTCATAACAATATATGACCATTCTCTGCGGAGCTATAACTATACGTTTTTATTCCAGACCTGCTTCTTCATTAGTAATACCGTCTGTCTCTTCGTCATTATCCTCAGTCGTCTCAGCTTCATCATCCTCCAGAGGTGCAGGTGCATCAGGATTGGATACTGCATCTCCTGAAGAATCTGCATCCGTACTTCCCGAAGCACTGACAAGATTTGTAGACATCTTATAATTGCCTTCCTCATCCAATATGTGATCTCCATTGGCATCCAGCAGATATCCGTTTTCATCAATCCGGTTTCCATCCCAGTCTATCAGATTGCCATCTGCATCCACCAGATTACCGTCACTGTCAAGTTCGCTGTCCGATATGGAAGTACTCTTTAAATGTCCCTTAAACCCTTCCCACAATTCTGTCTCCGGCACTGTTCCATCTTCAGATTCATCCGGCACTACATTCAGATACGGAAGAAGCTCCGAAAGGATTCCCTGTGCAATATACTGCGGATAAGTACTGTTTGCCTGATCCTCTACATTCGGTTCATCTACAACTACATAAATTACCACAGCCGGGTCATCTACAGGAGCAAATCCAATAAAAGAAACCAGATATTTTCCGTTTCCTCGCGGGTATTTCTCCGCTGTACCTGTTTTACCGCCTGAACTGTAACCCTGCACTTTGGAATGACGGCTGGTACCCTGCTGTACACTCAATGCCATATAGCTTCTGATATCACTGGAAATCCTGGAGGAAATCGTCTGCTTCAGAAGTATCGGCGAGATTGTTTTTACAGTTCCGCCATTACTGTCAAGAACCTTTGTCACAAGATGCGGCTGATAATAATATCCGCCATTGATAACGGAACTCATCGCATTGATTTCCTGGATCATGGTACAGGTAAAACCCTGTCCAAAAGCAGAACATGCAAGTTCTGTTTCCCCCATACTGTCCTTAGTATGGATAATACCTGCGCCTTCATTCGGCAGATCAATCCCTGTCCTTGTTCCGAAATTAAACAGACTCTGTGCTTTGATAAACTGAGTAGCTCCCATCTTGGCACCAATCTGCATCATTGCATCATTACAGGAGTTTGCAATTACCTCTCCCAGTGTCTCTGTGCCATGTGCGCTCGGATAAACCGCACACTTGATCATAGTGTCTCCAAAAGTCTGCGATCCATCGCATACAAATGTATCTGTTTCCTGTATCGCACCCTTTTCCAATGCAGAAGCCATGACGATCGGCTTTACAACAGATCCCGGCTCATAGGCATCTGTGACGCAGAAATTACTCCACATACCATTCAGAGCCTCCACTGTTTCCACATCATTCATCGCTTTGATTTCATCTTCTGTATATACAGCGGAAAGATCTCTCGGATTATTCAGATCATAACGGTCACCACCATCCATGGCAATAATCTCACCGGTGGACGGATTTTCAACAATGACCCCTATATTCTTGGCCCCCATTGCCTCTTTAAATCCATTAACATATTTCTCAACAATCTGCTGTGCACCGATGTCAATGCTGGTCTGAATGCTTTTTCCATTCACCGCAGCAATAATGGTCTGCTCCACATCTGAATCATCATTGATATACCCATACTGTCTTCCGTCTACGCCTGTCAGTGTGCTGTTATAGTACCCTTCCAGTCCGATATCTGCCACATCTCTGTCCAGTGCAAAACCAATTGTATCGCATGCTGTTTCATTAAACGGGTAACTTCTCAGATAATCCTCTTCAAACCAGACGCCTTTGATATTTGCCCGTTCCTTTGCCTGTGCTTTAGTAAGACCGGAATCTTCATCCTCTGCCTTATATTTTTCAAATTCTTTCTTTTTGTCCATAGACAGCTGTTTTGTCAGTACCTGATACTGACTCTGGCTGGTTCTTGAATCGGCCAAAAGAGAACGCACTGTTTCTTCATCAATCCCCAGCACCTCATTTAAGGCACGTATTGTTGGCTCTACATAGTCCTCATCTGAATTTACAGTTTTGCAGTCCAGGATCACATTATAAACTTTATTGCTGGTAGCCAGTATATTTCCGCTCTTGTCATAAATATCGCCTCTCTTTGCCGGCAGTACCTGGCTCTCATATTTCTGCTGTGCCTGACTTAACACCTGTTTTTTGTATTTGCTTCCACTGGTAGCATTAATATAAGTAATTCTCAGCACTAATATTGCCAGAAGCAGTAACACAATTCCAAACAATATCAGCAGCTTTTCTTTCATGTTTTGATTTATTTTTCTCTGTGGTCTTCTTCGACTCTTTCTTCCCGTATTGCTCAATTAATCACCTACTTTGAATCTGGTATATCCTGATACTGTCTTACATAGCTGTTACCCGATGTAGAATAGGTTACTGTCTGATCATCTGACGGATATTTCATTCCCAGTCTCCCCAATGCGATCTGCTTGATCTTATTCAGATCCACATTTGATGTCACCTGGCTGTAATATGCATCATTGTCTTCTTTTAAATCTGCCAGTTCCTCCTCAAGAGATGCAACTGTACTCATCTTTGCGGTAATCTCTGATTTGTAACGAAGATATTTCACAGAGCAGAATAATATCGCCACACATACAACTGCCAGAAACGCTACAAATCCCCAGTTCATTGCAGTCGCCTTCTGCCTGTTCTTCTGTGCTTCTTTACTCAACTGATGTTTCTGCCTTGGTACCTGCGCAGGACTCGCCTGCACTCTTCGGTTTCGATTGATCTGCTGCCTTCCCGGATTCTGTCTTCCCGGCTGCCTCTTTCTCTCCGGAACTTCTGCAAGACGTCTGACCGTATTTCCGTCAACATACATTCCTCTGTTTGTTCTGGCACTGGTTCTGCTTCTTCTTGCTGTTTCACTCCTGGTCGTTCTCGCCATTTCATGCCTCTCTAATTATAATACTCTCTCAAAAATCCGAAGCTTTGCACTTTTGGAACGCGGATTCTCTTCCATCTCTGTCTCCCCCGGAAGAATCGGCTTTCTTGTGATCACTTTTCCTTTAGATTTCTTCCCGCATACGCATACAGGAAAATCTGAAGGGCAGGTACACGGATTCTCATTTTTTCTGAAAATCGTCTTTACAATTCTGTCCTCCAGAGAATGAAACGTGATAATGCAAAGTCTTCCGCCATCATCAAGGATATCGATCATTCCATCCAGAGAATCCCGCAGCACATCGAGCTCTCTGTTAAGCTCAATACGGATTGCCTGAAAAGTTCTCTTGGCCGGATGTCCTGACTTCACCTGCATCTTCATGGGAATGGATTCTCTGATGATTTCTGTCAGTTCTCCGGTGGTTGTGATCGGTTTCACCTGTCTGGCGGCAACAATATGTTTTGCAATATTTTTTGCAAATTTATCTTCACCGTAATCACGAATAATACGGTATAATTCTTTTTCTTCATAGCCATTGACAATATCGCCGGCTGTCTGCGTCTGGCGCTGATCCATGCGCATATCGAGCGGTGCATCTACCCTGTAGGTAAAACCGCGTTCTTCATTGTCAAGCTGATAGGAAGATACTCCAAGATCAAGGAGAATCCCGTCGACTTTATAGATGCCTCTTGCTGCCAGTTCCTGTACCATGTAACAATAATTGCTGCGAATGATCGTCGCCTGTTTATAGGGGGCTAACCTCTCACTCGCAGCAATTATCGCATCCTGGTCTTGATCTATGCCAATAAATCTCCCCTTGGCAGAAAGTTTCCTGCATACCTCACCGGCATGCCCTGCACCTCCTAAAGTACCATCCACGTAGATTCCGTCCGGTTTGATATTCAAACCTTCAATGGTCTCTTCCAGTAATACAGATTTGTGTTTAAATTCCATCTCCGTCTCCTGTCTGGATTTACTTTGCAAGATACTTCAAACGAGACCTGTCAGATTGTAATTCCCATGTCCTGCATGCTCTCCGCAATGCTGTCCATGTCATCATAATCACAGATCTCATTCCATTTTTCTTTGCTCCAAACTTCAATTCTGTTCAGATTACCTGTCAGAACCACATCTTTCTCCAGACCGGCAAATTCGCGCAGTGTCTGCGGTACAAGGATTCGTCCCTGCCTGTCCAGTTCACATGTAGTTGCTCCAGCTACAAAGAATCGTGAAAAAGTTCTGGCATTTTTATTTGTAAGTGGTAAAGATCTGAGCTTCATTTCAAAGGATTCCCATTCATCCATCGGATAAATGTAAAGACAGCCATCAAGCCCTCTTGTCAGAACAAACTCTTCCCCTAAGAGTTCCCTGAATTTAGAAGGAATGATCAGACGCCCCTTCGCGTCGATCGTGTGGTTATACTCTCCCATGAACATGTTACTCACCTACTCTCGCAAAATCTGAATCTCCCCTTCAGATTTCTCAGGTGGTAATGGACTCTGCCGTTATTCCCCACTCACCACCACTATTCACCACTTTCTACCACTTATGTGCTTATTCTAAACTATTTAGGCTGAAAAAACAAGGGGGAGAAAAAGATTTTTAAAATTTAGAACTCTGTTAACATTTATGAAACAACCTTATTTTTACGAGAAAAATGGGCTTTTATACACAAAAAGTGGGCTGAATTTCCACTTTCAACCCACTTATCTTTCAGATATATGTTTTTTTACTGTTCTTCTTTTGAATTTGTGGGAGAATTTCCCACATCTGGCTTTACCTGTTCATCCATCTCCGGCCGGATTTCCGGTTCCGGTTTCATTTCAGAAGTCTCAGGAAACATCTGTTTTTCTTTCACTGACTCATCCAGAAATCTTTTTTTCCTCTGCTGGCGTATAGTATCTCTTTTCTGTGCCATCACTCTGCGTACGATCACTACAGGCATAAAAACAGCAAATAACATAGCGGAAATCACCAGCGAAATCCCCACTTTTGTCCCCGGAATATAAAGCTTATCTGTTCTGAGCCATTCAAAGAAAAACCTTCCCAGACCATAACCTGCCAGATAGATCATAAACAATTCGCCTTCATATTTCTTTTTTCGGCGCATGGTCATCAACAGCAGAAATAACAGCAGACACCACAGACTTTCATAAAGAAAAACCGGCTGAACCTGAATATATGAAATCCCATTTATGGTCAGCAGATTATCTCTCATTGCTCCCGAAACTTCTCCTGACCGTACAGCTGAAACCGGTATCTGCATTGCCCATGGCAGATTTGTATATTCTCCGAAAGACTCTCTGTTAAAAAAGTTGCCCCAGCGTCCTATAGCCTGTCCCAGAAGTATTCCGGGACACGCAATATCGGCACTCTGCCAGAATGACGTTTGGGTAATCCTGCAAAATACCGCTGCCGCAAGAAATCCAAAGAGCAGACCACCATATAAAGCGTAACCGCCATTTCGAAAGTCCAGTATGGCATTCAGATTTTCTTTATAAAATCCCCATGAAAAAGCCACATAAAATAATCTGGAACCTGCCACTGAAACTAGCAGGGAGATAAGCATCATATCGAGATACCTGTTCTGATCTTCCCCATTTCGTTTCGCTTCAAGTGTCACAAGTCCCATTCCAAGAAGAGCACCCACAGCAATCAGTACTCCATATATGGTGAATTCCATTCCAAATATCTGAAATGAGCGCGGCACATAATCAAAGACCAGGCCAAGTCCCGGAAAACGTATCGACATTTCCATAAATCACCTGTTCATCATACATTGAATCGGAATAAGATCACATCTCCATCCTGTACAACGTATTCTTTACCTTCCATTCTTACAAGACCTTTCTCTCTGGCACCTGCATAGGAACCACAGTCCAGAAGATCCTGATAATTTACAACCTCAGCTTTGATAAATCCTCTTTCAAAATCTGTATGGATCTTACCTGCTGCCTGCGGAGCCTTTGTTCCGATTTTAATCGTCCATGCTCTTGTCTCATCCTCACCTGAAGTAAGGAAACTCATCAGTCCAAGGAGATGATAGCTTGCTTTTACAAGTTTCTCAAGTCCTGATTCTGTCAGTCCCAGATCCTCCAGGAACATTTTCTTCTCATCATCATCCAGTTCAGAGATCTCTTCTTCGATTTCTGCACAGATAACGAAAATCTCACTGTTCTGCTCTGCCGCATATTTGCGCACTGCCTGTACATGGCTGTTGCTTTCACCGTCATCAGCCAGATCTCCTTCTGCTACGTTTGCTGCATAGATCACAGGCTTCCAGGTAAGCAGATTATAAGTAGACATCCAGGCTTCTTCATCTTCATTTTCCATTTCCATAGTGATTGCCATCTTGCCATCTTCCAGATGTGTTTTTACCTTCTGAAGGAAATCAAGCTCCTTGGCAGCCTCTTTGTCCATGCGTGCTGTTTTTGTAACTTTTGCAATTCTTCTCTCAAGGATCTCAAGGTCTGAGAAGATCAGCTCCAGATTAATAGTTTCAATATCACGGATAGGATCAATACTTCCATCTACATGGATAACATTGGAATCTTCAAAGCAGCGGACTACATGAACGATTGCATCTACCTCACGGATATTTGCAAGGAACTGGTTTCCAAGGCCTTCTCCTTTGGATGCTCCCTTTACAAGTCCTGCAATATCTACGAATTCAATTACAGCAGGTGTCACTTTCTTAGAATGATAAAAGTCTCCGAGAAGCTTCAGTCTCTCATCCGGCACTGTAACAACACCTACATTAGGGTCAATGGTACAGAACGGATAATTTGCAGATTCTGCGCCTGCCTTTGTCAATGAATTAAATAATGTACTTTTTCCAACATTGGGTAATCCGACGATTCCTAATTTCATTTTTTATATTTCCTCCTATAAATCCTTTGATTTTATCCCAATCCAATAGCTAAATCTTTGATTGACCAACATATCAAATGACAATCAAGTGGATATTCACAATCCAAGCTCTTTGCCTTTTAAATCTTTTCCCATATTTCAGCTTCTCTCATCAGAAGTCCTAATACAGTACTTTGTATTATACCATAGCATCTTATCTTTGTGAATATTCATTTTCATCTCATCTCCTGCTAATATTTCCACACTTTTCGAAATGAGTTTTTCAAATTCTTCTCTCGCCTCATTTCTATTTCTAATTATTGTAAAAATCATTTTTATACCGGCTCAAAAAATGTCCTTACACATATTCAAAAGATGAAGGGCATAAATACAGCCTCTTATAGAATACTTGAAAACAAAAAAGCACTCACCTATTTCAGGTAAATGCCTTAGTCAAGCGGATATTCACAATCCGCTTTGCTACTTGCTCATAACCGAATAACTGCTCCGCAGTTTATCAGAAAGATTCAGCCTTCCCCTCCGGGAAAATAATTTTAAACACAAAGAAAAAAATCACCATGGAAACTCCACCTGTAATAATTGTCACAAGCATGTTATAGACTGCCGGTGCCACATATGCAGATGCAACTGGCATCCACAGATTATTAAATCCATTACAGATCAGTGAAATTACCACCCATGCTATAAAATACCAGATTGCCTGATATACAGGATTTCCATGGCTTTTAAAAGTAATATTTCTCTGAAGTGGAAAATTGATACACTGTGCAAGAAATGACCCTAATTCATAACTGATAAAATAGCCAAGTCCACCACCGATCAGTATATTCCCCGTTGCATCACGCAATACATTATACCCCAGCAAACTCCATGTAAATTTTACTCCAAACAGATTCATGGAAACCTTTGGCCACATAAATTCTGTACCAGCCAGACCAATTCCCAAAATCCCTGGTAAAAATGTAAATACAAGATACTGGAATACTGTCACGCCCATACTGAATATAACAAAATAGAATATCTGATAAAGCCATTTTGCAATAGCAGAATGTTTCTCTTCAAAACATTTCCATATATTTTTTATACGATTCATCTGCACTTCCCTCCGGCTTCTTTTAATAATTTTTCATATTTCTTATTATTTCTTCTGTTTCTGAAATATCCGCCAACTACTTTTTTTACTCCAAGCATAAAATGGCCATTCACAGCATCGACAATTCCATATACCATTTCCATACTGACTGCTCCGCCGGTCATCTTGGCAATCCCCCGAAACGGCATATTGTAAATAAAAAGAATATTCAGATCCGGCTTTCCCTGTGCCTCACTCTTCTTTTTCATTTTTGTGAGATATCTATATATCAGCCTTGCAAGTCGGCTTTTTGCATAATACATCTGACAGATTGCATCATTGATTCCCAGATTTCCACTCCATCTTCCGTTCGGTATCTCATGGCCAAGAAGTTCACGAAATTCCTCATCTGATATTTTCTGCACGATTCCTGTATAATAGTAAGGCATTTTTGCCGGATTATACGGATACCCTTTACTATTTCCTGTTCTCTCAGTCATACCTGTTAAACGAATATCTGCAACACTGGCTCCTACCATAATCTGATAAGTTCCTGTTTCTATTTCCCACTGTCCCGTTTTTATATTCCAATAACGGAATGTCTTATCATCAAAGGGAATCCTGAGTTGTCTGCTTTCTCCTGCCTTCAGATAAACTTTTACAAAACCTTTCAGTTCTTTTTCCGGTCGGAACACGATTGCATTAGGAAGACCTACATACATCTGAACAACCTCTGCTCCATCTCTGTCACCTGTATTGGTAACCGAAACTTTGATTCCATCCTCTTCTATGATAAGATCAGAATATGTAAATTCCGTATAGGAAAGCCCAAAGCCAAATGGATATTGCACCCGGACTTTTGAAGTATCATAATAGCGATATCCCACATAAACACTCTCTCGGTATTCCGATGTTTTCTCATTACTTGGATAATATCGGAATGCCGGTGTCTGTTCATAAGATATGGGATATGTTTCTGCCAGTCTTCCTGATGGATTCACTTTTCCGGTCAGAATATCCAATGTTGCAGAAGCGCCTGCCTGCCCATTCAGATAGCCATGCAAAATCGCTTTGCAGCAGGTGTGCCATGGCATTTCTATCGCAGATCCTGCACTCAGTATTCCAATAATATTTTCATTCACTTTACTGATATCCTGCAGAAGATCGATCTGATTCTGCGGAATACGCATATGGGTTCTATCCAGTCCTTCTGATTCACTGATCTCATCAAGACCAAAGCAGAAAATCACAATATCCGCGTTCATAGACAAATTTAATGCAAACTTTCTATCATTCTCATCTACATCTCCATTTCTCTGATAACCTCTTGTCATCCCCAAAATATTCAGATCATATTGTTGCAAAATCGATGACATATCTTCTACTTTTGTTGGATTGACCATAGAAGATCCTGCCCCCTGATATCTGGGTGAAAAAGCAAAATCTCCAATAATAGCGATGGATTTTTTGGTATCCAGCGGAAGAATCTGTTTTTCATTTTTCAGAAGAATCATGCTTTCTGCTGCTGCTTTCCTTGCCAGTTGATGATGTGCGTTTCTGTCAAAGTTTTTATCTGAAAGCTTCTTCCCTGATGTCAGTTCCATCACTGCATCCACCAGTTCTCCAACTCTTTCATCCAAATCTGCTTCCTTCAGCTTTCCATTTTGGACAGCAGCAATCACTTCTCTTGCAGAATCGTACCCACAGGACGGCATCTCCAGATTTGAGCCGGCAGCAACACCTTTCACATGGTCATTGCTTCCGCCCCAGTCTGTTACTACAATTCCATCAAATCCCCATTCTTTGCGCAAGATATCTGTCAAAAGATGTTTGTCCTCATTAGCATAAATCCCATTAATCTGGTTGTAACTGCTCATGATTGCTTTTGCGTGTCCTTCTTTAACAGCTATCTCAAAACCGGTCAGATAAATTTCTCTTAATGTCCGTTCGTCAACAACTGCATCCATTGCCATTCTCCGAAGTTCCTGACTGTTAACCGCCAGATGCTTCGGGCAGGCATAAACGCCTTTACTCTGTATTCCACGAATATATGACGCTGCCATCTTCCCGGAAAGATATGGATCTTCTGAAAAATATTCAAAATTTCTTCCACATAATGGGCTTCTTTTAATATTTAATCCCGGACCAAGCAGGATATTTACATCCATACTTGCTGCTTCCTCTCCAAGAGCCTGTCCAATCTCTTCCCCCAGATCCTGATTCCAGCTGTTTGCAATCGTTGCTGCTGTGGGGAAACAAGTTGCTTTCAAGGATGCATTCAGTCCCAGATGGTCTCCTGCCCCTGCCTGCTTTCTAATTCCATGCGGTCCATCTGAAAGAAAGATGGACGGGATGGAAAGCCTGTCAATTTCTCTGGTCTGCCAGACAGTTTTTCCACTGAGGATTGCTGCCTTTTCTTCTATTGTCATCTTTTCAACCAATTTTTGCTGTTTCATAACTGTTTTCCATCCCACTTTCATCTTTATTCAGCATTCTTTCTTTTCTTATATCCTCTGATTACCAGTACTTCCATTCCTGCCATGAAAAGTGCTATTACAATGTCGATACCAATTCCTGCTTTTTTCCAGTTTTCCATACCTGTTTCTTCGTGTTCTCCGTCATAAGCCCAGCTGCTTACAACTGTATACATGACATTTTTGCAGGCATTTCTCATCTGAAGTACAGATGTCGGATGCTCCGGATTGGCTACATTGTTCTCTTCTCCGTTGAATGTGGACAACATTACATCTACTCCATTTGCCAAAGCTGCATCTGCATTCATAAATCCATGACCATTGTTTCGGAAGAAGTCTGTAAGCGCCATTCCCCTGAATCCCCATTCATCTCTGAGAACTGTATTCATAAGGTTACTGCATTCTCCAGTCCATTTATCTCCAAGGAAGCTCCAGGAAACCATAACCGCATTTGCTCCACCCTGTTTTACAGAAATTTCAAATGGTTTCAGATAGATTTCCCGGATTGCCTGCTCATTTGACCAGACACTTACCATCTTTGCATTTCCCTCATACAGAGCAAAATGTTTGATATAAGAATAAACTCCATATTTTCTTGCTCCTTCTACTGCTTTTGCTCCCATATTTCCTGCAAGAACTCCATCTTCTGAAAAGTATTCATAGTTTCTTGCTCCAAATGCGGTTCTATGAGTATTCATACCTGGTGCATACCAGCCCTCTGCACCCATTTCCTGACTGATCTTGCCCATGCATTCACCCCAGGCCTGTGCAAGTTCCTTATTCCATGTGGAAGCAACCACAACTTCAATTGGAAATCCAATAGAACCAACTCCTGTAAAGTTGTTATTAATTGCTGCTGGTCCATCGAAATCAAGTGTAGCCACTTTTCCCACAGAATCCATGGCTGCTGTCTGATAACCAGCCATTGCAATCATATTTGCCATTTCATCAACAGTAAGCTGATCCAGAAGTTTTTCCCAACGAGGATCGTCATAATCAGCATCACGCATATCAGCTAATGTAAGTCCATTATCTGCTCCCGTTGTCGGCATTACATCCTCATCATTGAGATATGTAGTCTTATCAAAGTTGCTGTTCAGATGATATTCAGAAACATATGGCTCACCCAGCTCTGCAGATGCCGGTGCTGCTGTAGCCTTTTCATAATTTGCAAAATGATCCGCACGTGACAGATATGTTATATCTCCTTTTGCATCTTCAAATACATTTGTTGCTGCAGTATCATCTGATGCTCTTTTATTTTCGCCCTTATATACTACATCTTTATCTGCAGTATAAGTTTTCTGATCCAGCACAGTATGTGAATCGCTGTTGATAGAAATCACATAATCGCCTTTTTCAAGAACATATGCTTTTGCATTATTCTCATCATAAGAGGCCATATCTTCTATACTAAATGTAACTGTAACAGTCTGAGATTCTCCCGGCTGAAGCAGATCTGTTTTTGCAAACTCGATCAGATTTGCAGAAGATTTCTCAATTCCCCCATTTGTATATGGCGGTTTATAATACACTTCTACTACATCTTTTCCGGCAACATCTCCTGTGTTGGTTACTTCTACATCTACAGAAATCTGTCCGTCTTTTTCTTTCAGTTCACCCATTTTCTGTTCAAATTCCGTATAACTCAGACCATATCCAAATGGATACTGTACAGTCTTATCGTAATCAATCGCACCTTCCTGTGCAGCTGTTTCATAGTACTTGTATCCTACATAAATACCTTCCACATAATTGGTAAATGCCGGAGCATACACCTGCGCAGTTCCTGCGTTCATTCCTTCAACGGCCATATCTGCCAGATTTGTATACTCCGTTTTTTCTGCATTATTCCACCACGGAGCAGTCGTCATATCATAAATAAATGTATCCGGTGTTTTTCCGGAAGGATTGACTTCACCTGAAAATACTTTACCAAGTGCATTAAATCCCACATTTCCCGTTCCGGGGCACCATACAACAGATTTAATCTGAGGATATTCATCTGCGAAACCAAGTTCAAACTGATTTGCTCCATTATAAACCACAATCACATTATCAAAATTTGAGCAAACCATATCCACCATATCTCTCTCAGTTTGTGAAAGCTGTAAATAATGCTCTCCCTCAGGAAAATCATCATATTCATCTGAATTATTATCATATGCTGCTTTTCTTACATCCATAGGAATATCATTATGACCTTCACCTGCTTTTCTGGAAAGAACCACAACTGCCACATCAGAATACTCTTTCGCACTTTTAATAAGCTCATCACTGTAAGTATCTACAGGTGGCTCCGGTAATGTCCAACTCTGTTTCTGGATAGACATTTCCGGATTATCTGCACCATAATTGTTATAAAAATCAACCAGTTCCTGGTTAATAGAAAATCCGGCATTTTCAAGTCCCTGATTCAGACTGACAATATCATACAGATCATTAATTCCACCGGAACCAGCTCCTCCGTAAGCCGGATTAATAGATTCCCAGCCAAAAATATTCAGTTTTTTTGTTTCATTTAAAGGAAGCAGGCTTTCATTCTTCAGAAGAACAATTCCATCTTCCATAATTTCTTCTGCTACTTCCGCAGCTTCTTCATTTGTTTCATCGCTTAAAGTTCCATTTCCCGTTGCCAGTCCAATCAACGTAGACATTGGTCCAAAACAGATCATATTCGCGCAGACAACAACTGCAAGAACCATTGCGATCGCAGCTTCTCCTCTTATCAGAAATCTTTTGCCCCTGGACATCCTGCGGCATGCGATCATAATTACGATTCCAATTACAAGTGCAGCAATAATACCGATAATATACGGTTTGCATAATTGTAATACCGCCAGAACATCTTCCATTTCAACACTGATCATTCTCTTTTTTCCTCCTTTGACTCTCTCGTCTTTTTCAGGTATCATTTCCTGTTGACATTACTATAACATGGTTATTATTTCGTGCCGTTTTTGGCACAAGATGCAGCAAATATGGCACAAAATACTAAAAAAGGTCCACCGGACCTTTTTGTCGTATGCTTGGCAACAAAAATACCCAGAGCATTACAATACTCTGGGTAAAAGAATCTTTAATTCAAACCAGTTCTGCTGTACTCCAAATACTACAGAACCATCATATTTTTCTACAGCTTTACGAATACTCTTCAATCCAAAACCATGGTTTTTACTATCCTTTTTTGTTGTTGTAATCAGATCCTCTTCATTTTTGGAAATTTCTGCTTCACAATAATTCTCTATCTTGATGAACACAAATCCTTTTTGAGCGGATACTGTCAGATGGATCAGTCTTTTTTCCGGATCTGGAATCAAAATTACATGTTCAATCGCATTATCCAAAGCATTTCCAAATATAGAACATATATCTGTTACATGCATATAATCCAATAATTTTCCGTCTGCCACACAGGTAATCTGTATATGATTTTTTCGACAATGGAAAATCTTAGCTGCCAAAATCGTATCAAGTACCTGATTCCCCGTTCTGCTTATATTCTCAAAAGCAGCGATTTCCTTTTCCATGGAATCAATCCATTTTTTTCGTTTCTCTTCATCTGATTCCGCACGAAGTCCCGTTATCTGGTGTTTCAGATCATGGTATTTCATTTGTATGAGATCCAGGCTGTCCTGATAATTTCGGTATTGATCATACTGGCTTTTCAGCATCACGTTCATTACTGAAAGTTCTTTCTCGGCAACATACTCACTGATCCTGCTCTGATAAGCATGCAGGATTGCAATTCCTCCAAAATCGATCAGTGTTCTGATAGAAAAAATATCTGCACGTTCTCTGCTCGCAAATGGTGCATTTTCATTTAAAAAGCTCAGATTACTAAAAGCAAAGATTGCAACAGCCATGATTGCCGCCGCTACTACTTCCTTTACTGTCATCTGTTCAAGATAATTCTGCTTCAGAAGATCTTTTTCTAAATAAATATCAATAGTAAAGCAGCCTCCAAAAACAACCATCGTGATCAGAATTTCAACCCCGAGGCTCTGATTCCCCCATACCTGTACAATAGATACCATCTGCCACTGCAGCGAAGCTGCAAACTCAGCAAGAACAAATGCACGGGCACAGCAATAAGCCGCTCCCAGAAGCTTCATATTTCCTCCGACCATAAGAAATCCATACATCATACCTGCAGCGATCATCATACAGGGAATCCACAAAATTTCAGTTACGCTGCCTGTCAAAGTCAGAAAAATACTCTGCATTGCCAACATGAAAAGACTGCCTGTAAGAAAATGTACAGATTTCATGTTTTCTTTTTTTAGGATATAAAGATAAACCAGACATGATCCCCACTCTGCTATTGCCGTATAAATTCTTGGAATATCCTGATATAACATAGTATC
>NZ_JBWJVQ010000204.1:0-33391 GCF_056339875.1 Blautia sp. ZXY-1-C6 | reverse complement strand
CATTAGAGACAACCTATCTTGATACAGGTATTTATTACTCTGATATTCAGTCAGTAGTTGATTCTGAAGGTGAAGAGTGGGGCTATGATGCAGAACTTCCAGACGGTACACCTGTAATTATTACATTTGATTCTCAGAATACAGACAGCCGTTATGATGATGTGATAACAGGGCTTACAGAGATAAAGGGGTAACGAATAGCCTATGAATAGATTAATGACTTATGAACAGTGGCTAGAGCTGTTCAAACGACAACTCTGAGAAAATATATTAAACACAAGCTGGCACAGGTGCTTTCCGGAATATCAATGTTTATGATTCTGACAGTGCCGCCGCTGGCAATGATAATCCATTGGATATTAAGGGGGTGAGGCTATGGATGTGTTTTGCCGGTACTGTTCAGCTTGTGGACCGGGGAACAGATGTACAGCCGGATTGCCAGAAGCTATTGGAGAAAGCTGACAGCAGAGGAACAGCAGGAAATCAGGGCTTACTGTGAGAACAATGAACGTCAGGCATTTGATGTAGGTTTCAAGACAGCAGTACAGCTATGGAATCAGCTTGATAATACAGGAGGAATCATGGAATGAAAGAAGCTATTATTTATTTACTCTTTGATAATTGGTGCAACTCTGGACATGAGCCGGAGGTGATAGAAGCCATGAAAAAAGCTATTCAGAATCCTACAGAAGATACAATTTTTGAACTTTCTTCTACAGTAGAAGCAAATGCTTTTAAAGCCGGGGTCAGAAGTTGCTTACAGATGATGCACTGTTTATTTATCGAAGAATAGGAGATACATATGTTAGAAAAACTGTATGAATTATGGTCTATTGAAAAAAGAGTAAGTGTAACAATTAAAAGTGTAGGTTTAAACTGTACTTTTACTACTGTGATAGAAAACATCTATAAAGGTGAAGATTCAGTAGTTCTTGAGTTTGGTGATAACAATATGAAGTTAGACGTAACAGAGAACTGTACGTGCAATGAGTATGAAATGACCGTTGTTTATAATGAGACAACTATAACTATAAACTGGGAGGAAGATTACATATGAAATATTATACAGTGATTGTCGTAAAGATTGATGCTTTTGAGTCTCAGATCATTAATGAAAGACATTTCGGAAACTATGAAGATGCAGAAGAATTTTCAAGGAATGTACCGCAGGGTACAGCTTGTATAATTGCTGAGTTGAAAAGCCCTCTCATTTGAGGGCTTTCTTGGCTCTGATAAGCGTTGATTTGCTGATTCCTGTCATTTGTTCGACTTGTTTATAGGAATGAGATTCTAACAGGTCTAAAGCGTGTTGCACCTGCTGCCGGGAATACTTTTTCGGTCTGCCCTCAGTAAAATCCGGGTTCTGTCGTGCAATGGCTTTTCCAGTCTGACAGCGTTCAATAATCTGATTCCTTTCAAGTTCTGCTACTGCTAGGAGAGTAGTTATGAAGAACTGTCCCATAGCTGTATCTTCCAGCAAGCCGACGTTGAGAACATGGACAGAACACTTTTTCAGGAACAGATTCTTTACTATCTTGATTCCTTCTTCTGTGTTCCTTGCAAGCCTGTCCAGTTTACTTACTACAAGCATATCATTTTCCTGCATCTGTCGGATAACTTCATTGAATACAGGTCTATCAGTAGTAGTTCCTGTGTATGCTTCCTTATAAATATGAGCATCACTGTACCTTGAAAGAATTTCCTGTTCCTGAGCATCAAGAGAATTACCATCTTTAGCTTGCCCCTTGGTTGATACTCTACAATATCCGTAAATCATGTTCATTTTCTCCTTTTGTTAGTGACACTAAGTTATGACACCTCTGTATACTGCTATTTTACGTCACTTCGAGAGAAGTGTCAATACTTTTAAGTTATGAAACTCTACAAGGGAAGAAAAAAGCCTGCAATGCAGACTTACAAGTGTTGGTCTTTGTTTGAGGGAGTGTACTGGCAGATGTCCTGTATCTGGCAGTTGAAGATACGACAGAGGTCATTTAACGTTGTAGTGTTCATAGGTTTATTCTTGCGTAACTTGTCAATAGTCGCACTGGAAACGTGATATTTAGTAATCAGTGTGTAAGTTGATTCAGTTGAATTTTTAAGAGTATTCCAGAACGGGCTATATTCTATCAACGTTGGCTCTCCTTTCCGTAAGCTAAATTAAGCATAAAGGATAGTTATATTGTTGACTATAGTCGGGAAAATAACTATAATAATCAAAAAGGAGGAAGAACAAAATGTACAGGGTACAAAAAGTATGGAAAACATTGCTGCCAGTAGGGTTTGTAGTGGCTACAGCAGTAATGATGTTTAGGTGCTTTGTTGCTGGTGCTCCAGAAGAACAAAGTAGAGCTGTCATATACAAGATTTTGGCAGTTATAGTATCGGTTATAATGCCGGGAAGTATGCGTGCAATGGCATACTATATTGAAAAATCACATGGGAGGATGAAAGAATATGGCATTAATTAAGTGTCCTGAATGCGGAAAAGAAATAAGTGATAAGGCAAAGGCTTGTCCTGAGTGCGGATACAAAATGAAGAAAAGTAAGAAAAAATTTATTCCCATTTTAATTTTTGTTTTGTTGGTTGTAGCGTGTGTGGGCGGTACATTGTATTATAAAACAGAGATTGCATTAAATGCCAATGAAAAAGCGGCTCTGATGATGATAAATGAAATAAAAGGTACAAATACTAAAGACAAAATTACTATCAGAAAATTAATGGCTAAAGATAGCGGTGAACGAAAATGGATATACGTAGATTATTCAATTCCGTCTTTAGATGATATAGCATTGGGAGTTGTAAAGGATAATAAATTGGAAAAAACAGAGTATCAAATGTCTTATGAATGGGGGCGAGCTGTTGGAAATGCTACATTGACAGTACAGAATGCAGATGTAGGATTTGCACAAAATGAAGTAGAACATAATGATAGCAAATGGAAAGAAATTAATATAAAGAAAGTGATGAAGAAAATTAAGTAATGTGACATGCTTTTTACAAGGATGTTGAGAAGATAAAGTCACCCGTAAAATACTGGGTTTATTTGAGTATACAGGTCAGAAAAGCAGTCTGCAAGGTTCAGTGATAAAATACTTGTCTGGAACAGAGCAGATGATTTTAGGATGATATACTCGAATAAACCCAGTATTATTTTATAAACTTTTAAGAACTGTTTGTACTTCCAGAATGACAAGAGATATGTTATACTTACAGTGTTGTCCAACCGATACCCGGCAACGGGAGGAGGTGAGCGTTATAAACACTTTAATTACCTTTATCGTCACTGTTGCGGCAGGTGTGACTTGCCATCTCATCTGCAAATGGTTAGACAGACACGACAGGGACAACAAATAGCCTAGTGGTTTCTTATCCACTGTAATAAAATAAGAAGAAAGCCCAAGGAGTTGCCGCTCCAAGGGCTTTCATTCTTTTTGTTATAAACACTTTAATACCTTTTGCCTACTGGCATTATAGCATATGCAGATCATGAAATCAATATGCAGATGAGTCTGAAAAAAATAAAAAAGAGTAAACTATCCCCTTGGTTTATGCCTTGTTTTTCAAAAAATGGCTCAGTTGATAGATTTATTGTCTTTAGTAGGTATACATCCTTGGCTATTGCTAGTTTTGCAATGCTTAACATTGTCGGATATACTAACGACATCTCAAAAACGAGTGTAGGGATGTTTCCTTGCTAGAGATATATTTTATGAAGATATGTTCTCATATATCTAAGAATCTGTCAACGGAAAATTTCTACCTGTCAGGTTGCAATAGAGCGAAAGGCGAAGCCTGAGGTCTGAACACATGAAAGTTTTTTCAGCGCTACTTTCTACACTCGGCGGTTAAGCGCCTCGCCTAAAGCAGCTGCTTCTGAAAAAATTTTGCGTTCAGACGTTGATTGTTTTTGTTGGTGAAAAGTTTTCCATCGAACATAATATAATTAATATGTTTTTATTTAATTACTATATCTCAAGTAGAAAAAATGGTTTTCTTGAAAAAGGATTGAGCGAAGCGAAGAACTTTTGAAACCGTTATCTACGTTAAAAAAGAAAGGAATGATTACAATAGCAAAGCAGAAAAAATCCTACTATAATAAAGGTGATGTTGCAAGTGAAATAGTAGGTCTGATTGAGTACACAGCCAGAGGATTTATTTCTCTGGCATGGCTGGGAAAGTGTTCCTCTGGAAACAAAGATTGATTTCTGAGAGATATATTCGAATAAAGTCAGCAGTATTTTATAAAGTTTTTGAGTGAGAAAAGTTGTGCATTTCCCATTCACCCTTCATGGCGAATGAGGATGTGTCACAAGTGGACATGCCTTTAGTATGCGGAGGGAATACGTTGAGGGAGTAGAAACTATCGACATCCTTGGAAAAATGTACATAATGATGGGGTATCAAAATACTACCTCATCTTCCAGAAGCGTCCACATCAACAGAAGCCCCAACAGTATTCACTCACCCACAATTCGGCACTGTTAGGACAGTAGAGATCTCAGGAGAGCCATGGTTCGTAGGTAAGGATGTAGCGGAAGCTCTGGGATATACAAATCCAAGTAAAGCTTTTAAAGACCATATTGCAGAGGAAGACAAGGGGGTAACGAAATGTTATACCCCTGGAGGAACCCAGCAGATGACCATTATCAACGAATCCGGGCTATACGCCCTTATCCTTAGTAGCAAACTTCCATCAGCAAAAGAGTTCAAGCATTGGGTTACAAGTGAAGTTTGAAAGACAGGGGGACATAGTAAAAGGAGGAGAAAATTTTACCCTCCCAGAAATTCCAATGATAATATAAATCCACTCACAGAATGAGCTTATATTATAACTGGAAATAGCGGATGCACTGAATTTCCTTTCTTATTAAATATAGTGGTTTTGAGTAAGTGTTACTCAAAGTTACTCAAACTAAAAGTCTGAAAAGCCTTGATTTTACGGCATTCTAGGGGTAATGAGTACGGGTTCAATTCCCGTCATCAGCTTTTTTTATTGCTTAAAAATAAAGGATTTCTTGAACTTCAGTAACTCAAAAGTAATCAGAACAGAAGTTTTGATATACTTCTAAGAACTGTTTGTACTTCCAGAATGACAAGAGATATGTTATACTTACAGTGTTGTCCAACCGATACCCGGCAACGGGAGGAGGTGAGTTTCTTGTCTGCCATAAAAAATAAGAAGAAGCCCCCAGTATTCGCACTACTGAGGGCTTCATTCTTTTTGTCTACATGGACTTGCTATTTCTTTTCGCCTACTGGCATTATAGCATATGCAGATCAGGAAATCAATATGCAAGTGATTCTGAAACATTCTGAAACAAATAAAAAAGAGTAAACTATCTCCTTGGTTTATGCCTTATTTTTCGTTAATATTCACCAATGTCGAACAGCTCGTCAAAGGTTATCTTCAGATTCGGAAACATAACCAGATGTAAATCTTCTTTATTCTGGGCTGTGACAGTCTTATAAAGATACGGATAACCAGTGCCATCTTCTTTGAAATCGAAGAGGTAAATCTCTACAGATTTTTTTCTCCAGTCAACGATCCAATACTCAGAGACACCGACCTTGCAATAAATATCCATCTTTTCATGTCGATCATATTCTTCTGTGGCATTGGACAAAACTTCCATCACAAAGCGGGGAATGCCAGTGAAAGAAATGTTCTTACGGTCTCTCAGGTTACAGATGATTGATACGTCAGGAATGATTACTTTATCATCATTTTCACGCCATTCATACTGAACACCATCACCAAAGACACGACATAAGCTGTCTTTGATTTGGCTGCCGATCTTGATAACAAAGTTATTGATAACCATAGAATGTTCCAGGTAAGTTTTACTTAAATCTTCAATTGGTAGTGCATTACTCATATTGCCGCACCTCCTTGATATGTTGATATAATTATAATATTTTGCAAGATGTTAGTCAAGGATATGAGCTGCTGAAAGAGAGTGCAGATGAGTCTGAGAGTTACTGTTCACACACCACTGTCCCGCGAGGTGTTTTGGCATGAATATGCCAAAATCCCGAGACATACAAGCCAAAATTCCATTGCCGCAGGCAATCTGGAATGAATTTTGGCTACGTTACTGTGAACGGAGTGAACAGTAACGTCTGAGAAATATAAGGCCTGTCACTGTTGTGTAAACGGTTGACAGATGGAATTTCCAATGATAATATAAATTCATTCGACATAAAAAATATTCAGTTGTATTTTTTATATATAGATGTGTGATAAAACAGTATAAAATACGACAACAGGAGGGAAAAAGATGGAGAACGAAACAGTTTCCAAAAATTTTATTGAGAATATCATTGATAAAGATTTAGCAGAGGGTGTTTATGACACCGTGCATACGCGTTTCCCGCCGGAACCGAATGGATATCTTCATATCGGTCATGCGAAATCTATTCTTTTAAACTATGGTCTTGCACAGGAATATAACGGCAAGTTCAACATGCGTTTTGATGATACAAACCCGACCAAAGAAAAGAGTGAGTTTGTAGAATCCATCAAGGCAGATATCAAATGGCTTGGTGCAGACTGGGAAGACAGACTGTTTTTTGCATCTGACTATTTCGGACAGATGTATGAAGCTGCTGTAAAGCTGATCCAGAAAGGCAAAGCCTATGTATGTGACCTGACAGCAGATCAGATCCGTGAATATCGTGGAACTCTTACAGAGCCGGGTAAAGAAAGTCCATACAGAAACAGAAGCGTAGAAGAGAACCTGCAGCTTTTTGAAGAGATGAAAGAAGGCAAATATGCAGACGGAGAGAAAGTGCTTCGTGCCAAGATCGATATGGCATCTCCGAACATGAATATGCGCGACCCGGTTATCTATCGTGTTGCTCATATGACTCACCACAGAACAGGTGATACATGGTGCATCTATCCAATGTATGATTTCGCCCATCCCATCGAGGATGCGATTGAGGGAATCACACATTCCATCTGTACTCTGGAGTTTGAGGATCACAGACCACTGTATGACTGGGTTGTAAAAGAATTGGAATACCCACAGCCACCGAAGCAGATTGAGTTTGCAAAACTGTATCTGACAAATGTAGTTACAGGTAAACGTTATATCAAGAAATTGGTAGAGGAAGGCATCGTAGACGGATGGGATGATCCGCGTCTGGTTTCCATCGCAGCACTGCGCCGCCGTGGATTTACACCGGAATCCATCAAAATGTTTGTAGAACTCTGCGGTGTATCCAAAGCAAACAGCTCTGTTGACTATGCAATGCTTGAATACTGCATCCGTGAGGATCTGAAACTGAAACGTCCACGTCTGATGGCTGTTCTTGATCCGATCAAGCTTGTGATCGATAATTATCCGGAAGGCGAAGTAGAATATCTGGAAGCTCCGAACAATATGGAGAATGAAAAACTGGGAACTCGTAAAATACCGTTTGGCAGAGAACTCTATATTGAGAGAGAAGACTTCATGGTAGATCCGCCTAAGAAATATAAGAGAATGTTCCCGGGCACAGAGGTTCGTCTTATGAACGCATATTTTGTAACCTGTACAGGATATGAAGCTGATGAAGATGGAACTGTACGTGTTGTACACTGTACTTATGATCCTGCAACAAAGGGTGGCAATGCGCCGGATGGCAGAAAAGTAAAAGGAACCATTCACTGGGTAGAAGCAAGTCAGGCAGGAAAAGCAGAAGTACGTCTCTATGAGAATATCGTAGACGAGGAGAAGGGTGTATACAACAAAGAAGATGGTTCTCTGAATGTAAATCCGAACTCTCTGACAAAAGTTACTGCATATGTAGAACCAGCACTTATGGAAGCAAAAGGCTATGACAGCTTCCAGTTCGTAAGAACAGGATTTTTCTGTGCAGATATCCATGATTCTAAAGAGGGTGCACCGGTATTCAACCGTATCGTGTCTCTGAAGAGCTCATTTAAACTTCCGAAAGCATAATGAGACTGAAATAGTAATATAATCAGAATAAAAAGGGAATGTTGCTTTTACGATTGTATAATCGTGAAGTAACATTCCTTTTTGGTTACGTTACTGTGAACGGTAACGTTTATTCTTCAGATTCAGATGCAGCGTCCATAGTCTCTTCAAAATTCTCGGGTTCATCGGCATCTTCTTCCTCTTCTGCATCTTTAATCTCAACTTCAGCAGCTTTATCGGAAGACTTCTCAGAATCGTCTGTATCAGCAGCTTTTTCAGCTTCTTCGCTTTCGGTGTCATCTGTTGCAGACTGTTCGCCTGTATGTTCCCAGGACTGGAAATCTTCGGCAGGTTCCTGATCTTCCTTAGCAGTTTCCTTTTCATCAGTCAGATCGAAATCATCAAAGTCATCTTCAAAATCAAAATCCTCTTTACAGGATCCTTTTTTGGCAATAAGGGCAGCTACAGCACCGGCAGCAGCTGCTGTAAGGGCACCTATTGCAACATATCCCCAGTATTTATTAATTTTAGCCATGATAATCATAAACTCCTTTCTGATATTCTCCTATTTTTGACAGCGAGTCAGGATAAAAATATCTTTTACTCCTGACACCATTTTATTCAGCTATAGGTTATTGTTATTTTAATACTTTTCAGATAAAAAGAAAAGCGAAATTTTATGGAAAGAGTTAATGAAAGCAGTTGCATACCAAAAAGATACAAGGTATACTATGACAGGAAAGAAGAGGTTATTATGAGAAAAATTATTTTGGCATCTGCTTCACCCAGACGAAAAGAACTGTTGGAACGGGCTGGCGTGGATTTTGAAGTGCTGCCTGCATCAGGTGATGAGAATCGTATCTCAGACAATCCGGGAGAGGCAGTAAAACAGCTGGCTTCGGATAAAGCAGCTTCTGTTATCCGCACTATGAAAGATAGTGCCGACGGAACAATTGTGATCGGATCTGACACAGTGGTAGTGTTTGAGAATGCGATCCTTGGCAAACCTCATGATACAGAGGATGCAGTGAATACATTAAAGAAACTTCAGGCAAATACTCATCAGGTATATACCGGCGTTTCTGTATGGGAAAAGAAAGAAAAAGTCTGGACAGAACATACTTTTTATGAAAGTACAGATGTGACGTTTTATCCGGTTTCAGATGAGGAGATCAGAGAGTATGTTGCTACAGGAGAGCCTATGGATAAGGCTGGAAGCTATGGCATCCAGGGACTTTTCGGAATTTATGTAAAGGGGATCAACGGAGATTACAATAATGTGGTAGGACTCCCGGTTGCCAGATTATTTTATGAAATGAAGAAATCAGGAATTAACTTAAGAGGATGACAAAAGATGATTAAAGCATGTATATTTGATTTGGATGGAACACTGGCTGATACGCTGGATTCCATGGCTTATGTGACTAATATTATTATGGAAAAATTCGGGTTAAAAACACTTCCGGTGGATAATTTCAGATATTACAGCGGAGAAGGGGCAAATATGCTGATTCGCCGCGCACTTAAGGATGCGGGGGATCCGGAACTTGCGCATTATGATGAGGGACAGAAGCTTTACCGGGAAATGTTTGAAGCAGATCCGATGTATAAAGTAGTTCCCTATAAGGGAATGCCGGAAACCTTAAAGAAATTGAAGGAACATGGAGTGAAGCTGGCAGTTTGTTCAAATAAACCTCATCCTGCAGCTGTGAAAGTAATTGCGCAGCTTTTTGATGGGGAATTTGATATGGTAGTTGGTCAGAGTGAAGCAATCCGCAGGAAACCGGCACCTGATGGTCCGCTTATGGTTGCGGAAAAATTTGGTGTAAAACCGGAAGAATGTATGTATGTGGGAGATACAAGTACAGATATGAAGACCGGTAAAGCAGCAGGAATGTATACAGTAGGTGCGCTATGGGGCTTTCGTGACCGAAAAGAACTGAATGAGAATGGAGCAGATTTTGTCGCTGAGAAACCGACAGATCTGGTAAAAATTTGCGAGGAACAAGGAAATGATTAAGTTGGTTGCAAGTGATCTGGATGGGACGTTACTTTTACATAAGGCACAGTCTCTGCCTGAAGAAATTTTTTCGCTGATCAGGCAGTTAGAGGAACTGGGGATTATGTTTGTAGCAGCCAGTGGAAGGCAATATCCGAATATGACAAAGCTGTTTGCGCCTGTTGCTTCAGAGATTTCCTATATTTCGGAGAATGGTGCACTGGCAGTGGATCATGGAGAGGTACTGTATCAGGATTCTTTTGACAGAAAGCTGGCAGGGGAGATTATTTCTGCAATCCTGGAAAAGAAGGATGCCGAGTTTACCTGTTCTGCAAAGGATTACCACTACCTGATGCCGAAGACAAAGAGATTTCATGACCATATGTTATATGAAGTAAAAAATGAATGCAGATTTGTAAACAGCATGGAAGAGATGACGGCTCCTATCATGAAGCTGGCTGTGTTTGAACCGGCCGGCCTTACAGAAGAATCTGTGAAATACTGGATGGACAGATTTGGAAAAGAATGTGTTGTTGTCACTTCGGGAAATGAGTGGATTGATTTTATTCCTTTTGGAACAAACAAGGCAAAAGGAATCAGAGAATATCAGAAAAGATATCATATTTCGCCGGAAGAATGTATTGCGTTCGGAGACGAATATAATGATATAGAGATGCTTAAAGCGGTAAAATATGGCTTTGCCATGGAGCATTCCAAGGAGGGGGTACGGGCAGCTACGTCCTATATGACAAAACAGGTTGAACCGGTCCTTGAGAAGCTGATCCGGGCAAAGGGAAAGATTGAGGAGGTTATTTAAATTGTTTACAGAAGAATGTATTAATACGTTTCTTGAAAATCAGGAGCAGCTTTTTCCACAGGCGGTAGCAGAATCATATGAAGCAGCGGAAGCATTCCTTGAGGATTGCATGGCGCAGGTTGTGGATTCTATTGAAGAAGTGAGAGAATATCTGGAAGAGTCAGGCGCTGATGTGGAAGGAATGTCAGATGAAGAACTGGAAGATGCAAGTGAAGTATTTGCTCTGCCGGATGGAAAATATCTGATAGTAGAAGGATAAAAACTGTTCGGTCAAATTATGGATATCACGTGATATATCGGAGAAATAACTGTAAAACACAGTTCGGTCCCTGAATATTGGAGAAAATTGAACTCTGATACTCAGGGGCTGAAGTTGTTTTAAGGGAGAAAATACAGATTACATTTCCGGAAAATGTGATGCTATAATGCTTTTATACAGAGAAAAAACGATGTTGTGGTCTGTGATGGGAATGAAAAGGGCAGACAGACACAGAAGCATCACAGAACTGTAATTATTCAGTACCTTCAGAGTGGCTGCTGAATAATTACAAATCTTATTATAAATGAAAAGGAGGACTACAGATGGAGAGAAAGAGATTTCTTGCAGTTGTAATGACTGTGATGATGGTTATTTCAATGATTCCATCCATGGTTTTTGCGGCAGCTCCGTCAGGAGAATTGGGCGGTAAGCTTAAGATTAAGGGACTTGCAGCTGTAGGCGTAGTGTTGAGTGCAGATTATGCAAAGGTTACACCGGAAGAGGTTACGGATGAAGATTTTACTTTTTCCTGGTCAAGACAGACCGGGGAGAAGGAGTTAACACAGGTAGGTACTGAGAAGACCTATACGATCACTCAGGATGATCTGGGATGCAGACTGGTGCTTGATCTGACCCCTGTAGATGGAAGCGGACTGACAGGTACTCTTACTGCAAAGACGTTAGAGGTAGCTGCAACTGAAGAAGAGGCGAAAGCAGTGGAACAGGAAGCAGAGGATGCACAGCAGACAGAAACGGCAGATGGAACAGAGAATGCACAGCTGGAAGAAACGGCAGATGGAACAGAGGATGCACAGCTGGAAGAAACAGCAGATAATGCAGAAGGCAGTCAGGATTCTGAAAATCAGGATGTAGATAGAACAGAAGATGTACAGCAGAATGCAGGGAATGAACAGGAAGATGAATCTCAGAACACAAAAGGTCAGCCGGAGGAAACAACAGAAGGTACTGATGATTCCCAGATGAAAATTTATACAGAAGATCAGCTGCAGGTGGATGAGAACGGAAATGTGCAGACAGATGGATCAGAGAAAGATGGACAGGCAGCAGGTGAAGATGATAAAGATAAAAAGACTTACGAAGCGACTGCCACTGTAGAGGACAGCGAAGATCAGATCTGTGATTTTGGAACAGTAAAGAGTGATTTTGAGGATGTGGAAGCACAGTATGTGCAGATTACGAACACCGGAAATGAGAGCTTGAATTTTCAGGAGATCAGTCCGGAACATTTTATGGTTCAGGATATTACAGAACCGCTGAGTGCAGGTGAATCTGTAAGCGTATGGATACAGCCGAGAGAAGGACTGGAACCGGGTGAATATGATGATATGATCACATACCGGACGGAAGAAGGTATTGAGGTTTCTTTTGAAGCGAAGATTGCAGTTGAAGGTGAGGATGATTCATCAGATGACGAAGATCTGAAGCCTTCGGATGAGCCTTCTGCAGAACCGACAGAGACGCCGGATGACAGCGAGGCTCCATCGGCAGGTGACAATGCAGATGCATCTCTTGAGGCACAGTCTCTTGAGGTAAATACAGGAAGTCTTAATTTCAGCGATATCGAAGAAAATTATACACAGGCCAATGAGACACTGTCCGTAACCGTAACAAATACAGGGGATGGAACTGTCACTTTAAAGATACCGAAATCAGATTATTTTGAGGTGATGAACGAAGATGGAAGTGAAGCTGTATCAGGAATACAGATTGCAAAAGGTGATTCTCTTATGTTCATGGTACAGCCAAAAACCGGTCTGACGAAGGGGGATTACAGTGATACCCTGATATTTGAAAGTGAAGAGGATTCGGAAGTGGCAGCGCAGGTAACTGCGGAAGTATCTGTAAAAGAGGCAGAACAGGAACAGATCACAGCAGTTCAGGCAGATCCGGAATCTTTCAGTTATGATGATCTGAAGGAAGGTTATGATACTCCTGAAGCGACGACCATTACACTTACCAATACAGGAAATACAACTGTTTCGCTGATGCAGCCATATGCAGAGTATTTTGATATTGGGGAACTTTCGGCATCAGTGCTGGAGCCGGGAGATTCTGCTGCATTTACAGCAGTACCGGTGACCGGTCTGAAAGTCGGCAATTATCTGGACAGTATTCAGATAGCCCAGACCAGTTCGGAAGGACAGGAAGATGTATTAACAACGATCAAAGCTTCTGCGACTGTTTCGGAAGTGAAAAAGATTTATAAATTATCCGTAACACCGGAAGAACTGAATTTTGGAAAAGCAAAAGAAGGATATAGTGAGGCACCGGAAGCGCAGAAAGTTACAGTGACGAATAAGGGGAATACAAATGTAACTTTAAATGCACCGTCAGGTAAAAACTTTAAAATTGGGAAACTTTCAGCCACAGAGCTTGCACCGGGGGAGAGCTGTACATTTAAAATCCGCCCGAAGGAGGGTTTAAAGGCCGGCTCCTATACAGAGTCAGTTGTGATTGATAATGAACAGCAGATCAGTGCAGAAGTGAAAGTTCAGTTTACGGTTAAAGCTGCCCGCAAGGCGAAAATTGCAGATCCGGCAGATAATAAGATTACAGGAATCAGTTCAGATGGATACACAACACAGTCAAAGATTACATTTACAGCAGTCGGAGCGGGTATGGACAATGAAAGTCCGGGAAAGGGAGATGTCCGCTATGTACCGTATAACTGGAAAGTGATCAATACAAATAGCTGGAGCAGTGCACCTTATACTGCTGCATTTGGAATTACGAAGGCCGGAACCTACACATTGACAGTTACATTTGACCGTCAGAAGTATAATGGAAGTGAATGGAAGAATACAGGGGAGCAGGATACTAAACAGGTGAATTTCAGTATTACACAGGCGCAGACTGTGACTGCAACTCCGACTCCGCAGCCGAATGGAGCAACTGCGAAATCAGCGGTAAAGACAGGAGATACGACTAATATCACACCGTTTGTGATTATTCTGGCGATTGCAGCAGGATGTATTGTGGGAGTTGTGGTATACAAAAGACGAAAGAAATAAGAGTTATCTGAAGAAAAAATACAGGGGAATATGTAAAATATAAAATTATTAGCACTCATTTTTGGTGAGTGCTAATTTTTTCTTGACTTTTGGAATAAATGGTATTACTATATCTTTCAGAGAAGCAACTTACAGGAGTCAAAAGCTATTTCAAAGGATAAACAGGAGAGGATAGTTTTGGCTTCGGAGGCAGAGCAGATAAGAATGCAGTATATTGACAGATAAAGTTGCGGCAAATGATTAAAAACAAAAAGGAGTGTGGACAGCATGGCTGTAAAACATGGAAATTTATCAATTAACAGTGAAAATATTTTCCCAATCATCAAGAAATGGTTATATTCCGATCATGATATTTTTGTAAGAGAGCTGGTCTCCAACGGATGCGATGCGATCACTAAACTGAAAAAACTGGAAGTAATGGGAGAATATACTTTTCCGGAAGGATACAAACCGGAGATTCAGGTAATTGTTAATCCTGATGAGAAAACTCTGAAATTCATCGATAATGGTATTGGCATGACTGCTGATGAAGTAGAGAAATACATTACCCAGATTGCTTTTTCAGGTGCAACTCAGTTTCTTGAGAAATATAAAGACAAAACTACAGATGATCAGATGATTGGTCATTTTGGACTTGGATTTTATTCTGCATTTATGGTAGCGGATGAAGTGCATATTGATACACTTTCCTATACAGAAGGTGCACAGCCTGTACACTGGTCCTGCGATGGCGGAACAGAATATGATATCCAGGAAGGTAACAAGAATACGATTGGTACAGAAATCACCCTGTTCCTGAATGAAGACTGCCTGGAATTTGCAAATGAATACCGTATGCGTGAGATTCTTGAGAAATACTGTTCCTTCATGCCGGTTCATATTTACCTTTCCAAAGCAAATGCACCTCAGGAATATGAGACAATTGATGAATCTGAGTTAAGAGACGATGATGTAGTTGTTGAACATATTCATGAGGAAGCAAAGACAGAAGAAAAAGAAAATGATAAAGGTGAAAAGGAAGTTGTTGAAATTTCTCCTGCAAAGGATAAAGTAAAGATCAATAAACGTCCGGTTTCTATCAGTGATATTAATCCGCTCTGGATGAAGCATCCAAATGAATGTACAGATGATGAATACAAGGAATTTTACCGCAAGGTATTTATGGATTATAAGGAACCGTTATTCTGGATACATCTGAATATGGATTATCCGTTTAATTTAAAAGGTATCCTGTACTTCCCGAAGATCAATACAGAGTATGATTCCATTGAAGGAACGATCAAACTTTATAACAATCAGGTATTTATCGCAGATAATATCAAGGAAGTAATTCCTGAATTCCTGCTTCTTCTGAAAGGTGTGATCGATTGTCCGGATCTTCCATTGAACGTGTCACGAAGCGCATTGCAGAATGACGGATTTGTACAGAAGATTTCTGAATACATTTCCAAAAAAGTGGCAGATAAGCTTACCGGAATGTGCAAGACTGACAGAGAATCTTATGAGAAATACTGGGATGATATCAGCCCGTTTATTAAATATGGCTGTATTAAAGATACTAAGTTTGCAGAAAAAATGGGAGATTATGTACTCTTTAAGAATCTTGATGGCAAATATCTCACATTAAAGGACTGCATTGAAGAGAATAAAAAAGAAACAGAAGAAACTGAGGCTCAGACAGAAGAAAAGAAAGAAGATGCAGCAGAGTCTGAAAACAAAGACACTGCGGAAGCGAAAGAACCTGAGAAGACAGTAATTTTCTATGTAACTGATGAAGTTCAGCAGAGTCAGTATATCAATATGTTTACGGAAGCAGGAAAAGATGCCGTTATCCTGAAGCATAATATTGACAGTGCATTTATTTCCAGTCTTGAGCAGAAACATCAGGAAGTACAGTTTAAGCGTATTGATGCTGATCTGACCGAAGAAATGAAGGGTGAGGGTACTGCAGATGAAGAAACTGTCAAAGCACTGACAGAACTTTTCCGCAAGAGCCTTAATAAAGATAAACTGGAAGTACATGTTGAGAATATGAAAAATGAAAATGTATCAGCAATGATGGACTCTTTCCGAAGAGAGCCGCCGTATGCAGGATATGATGAAGATGTATAATATGTATGGAATGGATCCGAATATGTTTGGCGGACAGGAAACACTGGTTCTGAATGCGAATCATCCATTGGTTAAATATCTGGCAGAGAATCAGGAATCTGACAAGGCTCCGCTTATCTGTGAACAGTTGTATGACCTTGCGATGATGAGCCATAAACAGCTTGCACCGGAAACTGAAATCACCAAGATTTGTTCAGAGAAGCACTGGAATTTTGCTGATGATTGCAAAATAAGATAGAAAGCAGGCAATTTGCCGGCAGATCAATGAGAGGACAGATACGCCTGTCAGAATAGCAGAATATCAAATAAGGAGCAGAGAATAATTTTTGCTCCTTATTTTTGTGGAAAACAATCACATTGGTATTGACAAATGTCTTATGAATTCCTATTATTAAGTTGCCGATATTTTAATGAATATGCCGAATCCGCAGAAAATATAACGGGTTACAGAGAATAGTGACTGCAATGGTGCTTCCGGGCAGCCAATATCGTGACTTTCATTTACTTATAGAGAAATGTGTGTAAATAAATGAGATATCCAAATCTGTAAAAACACAGATTATGGAAGTTACAGGAGGAACGATGTATGAGTGCAGTTTATGGAGTTATTAGAAAATTGGGTGCAACATCAAAGTATAAAGGATATTATTATGTTGTGGATGCAGTAGAAATGGCACAGAAAATTTATGAGCGACCGGTAAAAGTCACCAAAGATATTTATCCGGTCATTGCAAGAAAATATAAATCAACGCCGTCTAATGTAGAACACAACATAAGAACACTGGTAAACTTATGTTGGATGAATCATAAGGATACACTGGAAGAAATGGCAGGATGTACAATGGCAGATAAACCGACGAACAGTGAGTTTATAGATATTCTGGTCTATTATCTGCGTTATTCGGATAAAGACTGATAACAGAATCTACTCATAATTTCTCACAGGGAATGTGATGACTGGAGAGAAAAACAGTCATGGAATCATCCCAGAGATGTTCCAGACGTTTATCCGGACTGAATGAAGTATAAGAAACACCTGTTGTACATAAAAGGGACTGGTTCTTGTACCGGATATTCAGATAAAAGCTTTGCACAGGAATATCTGCAATATGCCGTTCATTTTTTAACAACGACTGTGTCTGATCATGAGAAAGTTCAAATACAATCCTGAAATTCAAAGGTGTGCGTCTGCCGCGTATGATAGAAAAACAATAAGGTTTTACATCATGCCAGAGGGAATATTCTGTGGAATTCTCCTCAAAAGCAGCCTTTGTGTCAGTATCAAAGAAATCGTAATGAAGTTTTCCGTTTATGGTAAAAGTGTTGAAGGTTGTCACAGATGCCTCGACAAGAGAAAAACGGTCAAATACCTCACCGATCAGGAGTTTATTCATAAAATCTTTTACATCAGTAATTTTTAAAGCAAGCATACAACACCTCTCTGATAACATGATTTACAGCTGTTCAGAATTAAAAAAATACTTCTGGATTGCTGCATATTTCTGAACATATTTTGTGGATCAGGCAGCGCTTCCTGCACTTTGCGGGAAGCGTCTTTTTATTATAAAGCACTTTTGAAAAAAAGAACAGTGTTTTTATTAAAAAGTCTTTTCAAACGTAAAGCGGTGTGATAAGATATATCTGGTATTGAATACTACATATAATGGAAAAGAGGACGATATAATTGAGATATAAGATTATCATAGATAGTTGTGGAGAACTTTTGGACGAATGGAAGAAAGATGAATGTTTTGAATCCATTCCACTGACTCTGATGGTAGGATCTGAACAGATCATAGATGATGAAACATTTGATCAGGCAGAGTTTATTGATAAAGTGGCAGCCTGCCCGGAATGTCCGAAATCAGCCTGCCCGTCACCTGAGAGATATATGAGAGCATATGACTGCGAGGCTGAGCATATTTATGCAGTGACTTTGTCTTCTGAGCTGAGTGGTTCCTATAACAGTGCGTTGCTTGGCAGAGATCTTATTATGGAAGACCATCCGGATAAAAAAATACATGTGTTTAATTCACGTTCCGCATCCATCGGGGAAAGCCTGATCGGAATGAAGATACAGGAATGCGAAGAAGCAGGGATGAGTTTTGAAGAAGTTGTTTCAACTGTGGAACATTATATTGAAGGACAGCATACATTTTTTATACTTGAGAATCTTGATACTTTGAGAAAGAACGGTCGTCTGAGCAAAGTGAAAGCGTTAGTGGCCAGTGCATTGAAAATCAAACCGGTCATGGGTTCTACGGATGATGGAAATATCTGCCAGCTGGATCAGGCAAGAGGCATGAATCGTGCTCTGATCAAGCTTGTAGAGCAGGTAATCGAGAAAACCCCGGACAGTGCAGAGAAGGTTCTTGCCATCAGTCACTGCAATTGTCCGGCAAGAGCACAGGTGCTCAAAGAGGCTTTTGAAGAGAGAATGAAACTTGCAAAGATCGTAGTCCTTGATACAGCGGGTGTAAGTTCTATGTATGCAAATGACGGCGGAGTGATCGTTGCAGTATAAACTAATTGTTTTCTTTTGCAGTAAAGTGTGCTATAATCAGAAAATACGAAATATTGATGCAAAGGAGATCTATCATGAGCCAGAAGAAAGTCGATGCTTATAAGGCCAGAAAAGGACTGCATAACAAAACAGACAGAAAAGAAAAAGTACTTTTTGGACTGGAAATGTTTGCCTGGGCATTCATTTGTGTTGTGATTGTTGCATGGATTGGTTATTCTGCATATGTAAAAGTGACAGGAGCCAAAGAGAATGTGGTTCAGAATACAGTAATGGATACTACTGCACTTGACAATTACATTTCGAATCTGTCAACAGATGCATCCGATGGTACAGACAGCACTGATGCAGATACAGCGGAGGAAGAAGATACAACAGCTTCCACTGATACAGACAGTGAAGATGCTGATGCAGCAGACACAACCGCAGATGATTCTGAAACGGAAACCGCAGATAAATCTGAAGAAGCAGATGATACAAATGTAGCAGACGATAAAGCAGCAGAAACAGCAGATTCAACAACGGATGCAGACAGCGCAGATGCTAAATAGAAATTGAATCTCTGATGGATTCACAGAAGAAAAGCAATAAAAAATCCCCGGATGGTCCGGGGATTTTTTTGAGGTTTAATCCGTATAGAAAAGTGCGGAATTCAATCCTCTTGCGTTAACAAAAATTATAAATTATAATTTTGTAACGTTTGCAGCCTGCATACCACGAGCGCCTTCTGTTAAGTCGTATGTTACAGCCTGTCCTTCTTCAAGGGATTTGAATCCTTCACCATTGATAGCGGAGAAATGTACAAATACGTCTGCACCGTCTTCACCAGTGATAAATCCGTAACCTTTTTCTGCGTTGAACCATTTTACAGTTCCCTTGTTCATGTTGTTACCTCCATAAAAAATAAAAAAATTATATAGTTTCTGGCAAATAAAAAAATCACCAGATTTTACAGATTATATACTGTTATATAATCTCTAAAAACCAGTGACTATACATTAAATAATCCAGATATGAACTGATTATATCTCCCGCATTTTGAATTGTCAAGCAAAAAAGACTGCACATCAGTAAAAAAAGGCTTTATAAAAGAAGAAGTTTCGTGTATTATGTATATCAGAAAGTTATTGTCAAACGACAACGAAGGGAGAGAATTGCATGGGTATTCTGATTCAGGGAGGACGTATCGTAGATGCGGCTACTGACACTGATAAAAAAGGCGATATTTATCTGGAAGATGGCGTGATCACCGAGATCGGTGAGAAACTTAAAATAAAAGATAAAAGCGACAGAGTAATAGATGCGAAGGGATGTCTGGTAATGCCGGGACTGATCGATCTTCACGTTCATTTCAGAGATCCGGGACAGACACAGAAAGAGGATATAGAGACAGGTTCCCGGGCTGCTGCAAGAGGTGGTGTGACAACGGTTGTTGCAATGCCGAATACAACACCGGTAATTGACAGTCCGGATCGTGTAAATTATGTGCATAATAAGGCAAAACAGCTTGCCGGCATTCATGTGCTCCAGGCAGGTGCCATTACGCAGGGGGAGAAGGGACAGGAACTTTCTGATATCGAAGGAATGGTAAAAGCGGGAATCCCGGCATTATCTGAAGACGGCAAATCTGTTATGAATACCAGACTTTGCAAAGAAGCTATGGAAGTGGCAGAGAAATTCAATGTTCCGATCTTTGCTCACTGTGAGGATATTGATCTGCGCGGTGATGGATGTATGAATGAGGATGAGAATGCGCGGAGACTTGGTCTGCCAGGTATCTGCAATGCAGTTGAGGATGTGATCGCAGCGAGAGATATTCTTCTTGCCAGAGAGACAGGGGCAAGACTGCATCTGTGCCATTGTTCCACAGAAGGTGTTGCGAAGATGATGGAGATTGTGAAGGAAGAGGGATTGGACAATATCACAGCAGAGGTTTGCCCGCATCATTTTATCCTCACTTCCGATGATATTAAATGTGATGATCCAAACTATAAGATGAACCCTCCTCTTCGTACGAAGAAAGATGTAGATGCACTGATCCGAGGACTGAAGGATGGTTCCTTTAAAGTAATCAGTACAGATCATGCACCTCATGCAGTGCCGGAGAAGACAGGCTCTATCCGGAATGCGGCTTTTGGCATTGTGGGAATTGAGACAAGCTTTGCATTGTCTTATACTGCACTTGTAGAAACTGGGATTCTTACAATCTCACAGCTTATTGAGAAAATGAGCTGGAACCCAGCACAGATTCTGGGAAGTGACAGAGGTACACTTCAGAAGGGACATCCGGCAGACATTGTCATTGCAGACATTGATCACGAATATAAAATAGATAAAAATGAATTTGCTTCCAAAGGACGCAACACACCATTTGACGGATGGAAAGTAAAGGGAAAAATTCTCTATACAATCTGTGATGGAAAAGTTGTATACCAGAATGCATAAAAATACCATATCAATATTCAGGAGGAAAGACTATCATGATCAACAAACTTATTGAAAACATTAAAAAAACAAACGCTCCTATCGTAGTAGGACTGGATCCGATGCTCAACTATATCCCGCAGCATATTCAGAAGAAAGCTTTTTCTGAACTGGGGGAAACGCTCAGAGGGAGCGGCAGAAGCTATCTGGCAGTATGATAAAGCGAATCGTTGATGCGATCAGCGATCTGATCCCTGCAGTGAAACCACAGATCGCAATGTATGAGCAGTTTGGTATTCCGGGCTTAATGGCATATAAGAACACCATTGATTATTGCAAAGAAAAAGGTCTGGTAGTTATTGGAGATATCAAACGAGGTGACATTGGTTCCACATCTGCTGCATATGCAGTCGGACATCTGGGTAAAGTTCAGGTGGGAAGTAACAGGATCGCAGGTTTTGACGAAGATTTTGCGACAATCAATCCATATATGGGATCTGACAGTGTCAACCCGTTTATCGATGTATGTAAAGAAGAGAACAAAGGGCTTTTTGTACTCGTAAAAACATCCAATCCGTCCAGCGGAGAGTTTCAGGACAGAATCATTGACGGACGTCCGCTTTATGAGTGGGTTGGAGAGAAGGTTGCCCAGTGGGGAGAATCACATATGGGAAATGAATACAGCTATGTAGGTGCTGTAGTAGGTGCAACCTATCCGGAAATGGGAAAAACTCTCCGTAAGATCATGCCGAAAACCTTCATCCTGGTACCGGGATATGGTGCACAGGGCGGAAAAGGTGCCGATCTTGTTCATTTCTTTAATGAAGACGGACTTGGTGCGATCGTCAACTCTTCCAGAGGAATCATTGCAGCTTACAAACAGGAAAAATATGCTTCCTTTGGTGAATTAAATTATGCAGATGCATCCCGCCAGGCGGTAAAAGATATGATCGAAGACATCAGTACTGCTTTAAACAATCGCTAGGAGGCATGAAATGAGCGAAAAGACAAGAGAAATCTGCACTGTTGTAAGTCAGGAGAGCATTGGTGCAGGCATTTACAGTATGTGGATCCAGACTGACAGAATCGCAGCAGATGCGAAACCAGGACAGTTTGTATCTCTTTATACAAATGATAAATCCAAAATTCTTCCCAGACCGATCAGTCTTTGTGAGATTGACAAAGAAAATGGCCGTCTTCATCTGGTTTACAGAGTGACCGGACAGGGAACCGGAACCGATGAATTTTCACAGATGAAAGCCGGAGATACCATTCCGGTACTGGGACCTCTGGGAAATGGTTTTCCTGTAGAGAAGGCTGAGGGGAAAAAAGTTTTCCTTATGGGTGGTGGAATCGGTGTTCCTCCAATCCTGGAACTTGCAAAGCAGATGAAATGTGAGAAAAAACAGATCATTGCAGGATACAGGGACTGTCATACGTTCCTCAGAGAGGAATTTGAGGCGGCGGGAACACTTTATATTGCCACAGAGGATGGCAGTGTGGGAACAAAAGGCAATGTTATGGATGCTATCAGAGAGAATGCTCTGGAAGCGGACGTGATCTATGCCTGCGGACCAACTCCGATGCTTCGTGCAATCAAGAAATATGCCGAAGAAAATGGGATTGAATGTTATATTTCCCTGGAGGAACGTATGGCATGCGGAATCGGTGCCTGCCTTGCCTGTGTGTGCAAATCCAGAGAAAAAGATGCACATAGCAATGTGAATAATAAGAGAATCTGCAAGGATGGCCCGGTATTTCTTTCTACGGAGGTGGAAATCTGATGGATATGAGTGTAAATATTGCCGGCGTAGAGTGGAAAAATCCGGTAACAGTGGCATCCGGAACCTTTGGTTCAGGAGCAGAATTTGCTGATTATGTAGATATTAATAAGCTGGGAGCAGTGACAACCAAGGGCGTAGCCAATGTCCCGTGGGTCGGAAATCCGACTCCGCGTGTGGCTGAAGTTTACGGAGGCATGATGAATGCGATTGGTCTGCAGAATCCTGGTATCGATCTTTTCTGTGAGAGGGATATTCCTTTTTTGAAACAGTATGATACAAAGATCATTGTAAATGTATGCGGTCATGCGCCGGAAGAATATCTGGCAGTGGTGGAACGTTTGGCAGATCAGCCAATTGATATGATGGAGATTAATATTTCCTGCCCGAATGTAAACGCAGGATTCCTTGCATTTGGTCAGGATGCACATCATGTAGAGGAACTTACCGCTCAGATCAAAAAGATTGCAAAACAGCCTGTGATCATGAAGTTAACACCGAATGTCACAGATATCACAGAGATTGCAAAAGGTGCGGAAGCAGGCGGTGCAGATGCGGTATCCCTGATCAATACACTGACAGGAATGAAGATTGATATCAACAGGAAGACTTTTGCGCTTGCAAATAAAACCGGTGGTGTTTCCGGACCGATCGTGAAACCGATTGCTGTCCGTATGGTTTATCAGGTTGCACAGGCAGTCAATATCCCGATCATCGGAATGGGCGGAATTTCCTGCGCAGAGGATGCAATTGAGTTTATTCTTGCAGGAGCCAGCGCAGTATCTGTGGGTACTGCAAATTTCCACAATCCGGCAGTGACACTGGATGTGATCGATGGAATTGAAGCGTACATGAAGAAGAATGGATTCAATTCCGTAAAAGAGATGGTTGGTATTGTAAAATAAAACAGATACAGGAGGCATAACATAAGATGGAACAGTATAAACAGGAATTTATTGAATTTATGGTAGACAGTGAAGTTCTGAAATTCGGAGAATTCACCCTTAAAAGCGGAAGAAAGTCCCCGTTTTTTATGAATGCAGGCGGATATGTGACAGGTTCTCAGTTAAAGAAACTGGGTGAGTACTACGCACATGCCATTCATGATAAATATGGCGATGATTTCGATGTGCTTTTCGGACCTGCATATAAGGGAATCCCGTTAAGTGTTGTAACTGCAATTGCATTCAGCGAATTATATGGAAAAGAAATCCGCTACTGTTCAGACCGTAAGGAAGAAAAAGACCATGGTGCAGATAAGGGAAGCTTCCTCGGAAGTAAATTAAAAGACGGCGATCGTGTAGTGATGATCGAAGATGTAACAACATCAGGTAAATCCATGGAAGAGACAGTACCGAAGGTAAAAGGTGCGGCTGATGTGGAAATCGTCGGTCTTATGGTTTCTCTGGACCGCATGGAAGTCGGAAAAGGCGGCGTGAAGTGTGCCCTTGACGAAGTCCATGACCTTTATGGGTTTGAAACAAATGCGATTGTTACAATGAGAGAGGTCATTGAACATCTTTATAATAAAGAATATAAAGGAAAAGTAATCATTGACGATACATTGAAAGCCGCAATCGACGCATATTATGAGCAGTACGGTGCAAAATAAGCAAATACAGGTAACAGCGATTTATAAATAAGATATCATGATCTGCGAAAGCAGATCATGATACTGATGAGGACGATTATGAACGAAAAAATTTATAAAACCATGTCTTCCACAGGAGCCTGCAGTCTGACAGTCGGGATCATTGTACTGGCAACGGGAATCGTAACAGGGATCATGATGATCGTAAACGGTGCAAGACTGCTGAAAAAGAAATCAGAGATATTGATATAAAAGGCTTCAGAAACAGGAGAAAACATTGAAAAAAGAAACGAAGCATATCATACGGACACTGGGAACCATTTTGTTTATCCTGTATGTTCTGGCACTGATTTATTTTCTGTTCTTTTCAGAAGAATACGGAAGAGCAGCAATGGAAGAAAGACAGTACAGATATAATCTGATACCGTTTGTTGAGATAAGGCGTTTCTGGGTATACAGAAAACAGCTTGGACTTATGGCGGTAGTTACAAATCTTTTTGGAAATGTAATTGGTTTTCTTCCATTTGGATTTATACTGCCGGTTATTCTGGACAAAATGAGAAGCGGATGGCTGATCGTACTGGCAGGATTTGGGCTTAGTGTTACGGTAGAGGTCATCCAGCTTATTACAAAGGTTGGGTGCTTTGACGTAGATGATATGATATTGAATACAGCAGGGGCGGCTCTTGGATATCTGCTTTTTTTTATCTGCGATCACCTGAGGAGAAAAATTTATGGCAAAAAGATATAGATATGCGTTTGCAAAGAAAAGAGAGGCACAGCAGGGAAAACTGTCAGCAGTGCTGGCGGCTGTTTCACTGGTTTTATTTGTGACTGCAGTTTTGCTGGCATTTTTTTTGCAGGGACAATACGGATATATTGTAGGCGGGATCAGTCTTTGCGCAATGCTTCTGTCTGTATATGGATTTGCGATGGGACTGAAAAGCTTTTCAGAAGAAAACCGGACACACAAAGCAGGTATGATCGGCTCTATTGCAAACGGAATCATAATGATCGGATGGCTGGGAATCTTTCTGATGGGAATTTCCGGCTGATTAACAGGGAAGTCTGATAGAAAAAGGAGAAATATAGTTTGGACGAATGGGTTATGGAACGGTATGAACTGGCGAAAGAAAGAATCGCTCAGATACCGGACGAGAAAATGGCAGAAGAACCGTACTGCGATTTTTTTACAAAGGAAGCAATGTTTTTACAGCAGGTGATTCATGTGATGGACCATGGAATTGCGGGGAAAAATCTTGAAGAACTTCAGGAACAGAATCATGAATTATATCAGGATATTCTGCCCGAAAATTATGAAAATTCTTATGGAAATCCTGCATATGCACAGAAAATGCTGGGAGAATACGGAAAAGTATTTACCTTTCTTTATACAGAGCTTCATGGCACGATTGCTTATGCGTTTGAAAAAAAAGCATGGGATCTTACGGTTGTACTTGAATTGTTTCTGGAAATCTATTCTGCATTTACGCAGGAAGAAATTCCTGCTGAGAAACAGGTGAAAGAAATTCTCGTTTCCTATGTGAATGACTACTGCCAGGATATGGTGGAAAATCGGATCAGAGAGGCGATTGATCCTGAGAATAATTTTGTGGTTGAAATGATCATGGATTCTGATCTGAGCGATCTGAGTTATCTGTATCAGTCCGGCGAATATGTATCGGAAAATGAACTGAAAACAGCAGAATTTATGAATTCACTTTCCCAGAGGGAAATTGATGAGATGGCACGTACTTATACAGAAGGCTATCGGATGGGATTCATCACAGGAAGAAAAGATATTACAAAGAAGAAAACGGTTAATATACGTTATCATCTTGGCTTTGAGCGTATGGTAAAAGCGGCTGTTCTTCAGTTCCGGGAGATGGGGCTGCAGACGGTTATTTACCGCCATGCACTTCATGCGGTGAACAGACGGAATCAGTTCAGAAATGGATTTACAGGAGGAATTGCAAATCCGCAGTTTGATTATGACCACAGACAGGACAGTGCGCTGTTTCTGGATCCGGATTTTGTAAAGCGTAAACTTCGTGCCATGCAGACTTCTTATGATGAATATGCAGATCTGGCAGATGTACATGGCGGACCGGCTGTGATCGAGACATTTGGAGAGAAGCCGTTTTCACCGGTAAGTAAACCGGAAAGCTGGGCGTTTACAGAAGCACAGCAGAAGCTTCAGCTGGAACTGGACAATGAATCCGGTCAAATCACAAATCGTTATATCAAAGGTGAGGAAAGAAGTTTTACGATCATTGCTTATCCGATACCTGAGATCGGAGAGGATTTTCCGGAAATTTTCCGCGAGATCGTAAAGATCAATACATTGGATTATAAGAAATATCAGAAGATCCAGCAGACGATCATAGATACTCTTGATACCTGTGAATGGGTGGAAATCAAGGGAAAGGGAGAGAATGAGACAGATCTGCTCATTCATCTTCATACATTAACAGATGCGAAAACACAGACAAATTTTGAGAACTGTGTGGCAGATGTAAATATTCCTCTGGGTGAAGTATTTACTTCACCGGTGCTTGCAGGAACAGGCGGAATGCTTCATGTTTCAAAAGTATATCTTAATGGACTGCAGTTTTGTGACCTGAAGCTTGTGTTTGACTGCGGACAGGTGATCGATTACAGCTGTTCTAATTTTGAGACAGAGGAAGAGAACCGTAAATATATTGAAGATAATATTCTGTTCCATCATCCGAAACTTGCAATGGGAGAATTTGCGATCGGAACTAATACAACAGCTTATGTGGCAGCGCAGAAATATAATATCGCAGACAAACTTCCGATTCTGATCGCGGAGAAAATGGGACCGCATTTTGCAGTTGGTGATACCTGTTACAGCTGGTCAGAAGATACTCCGGTCTATAATCCGGATGGTAAAGAGATTATCGCAAGGGACAATGAGATTTCCGAGATGCGAAAAGAAGACGTCAGCCTTGCTTATTATGGATGTCACACAGATATTACGATTCCATATGACGAACTGGGAAGCATCCGTACGATTGATGATGAGGGGGATATGATCTCTATTATTGAAGATGGAAGATTTGTCCTTCCGGGTACGGAAGCTCTGAACGAGCCGTTTGGGGAATAAAGGCATTTTCCTGTTAAGTTCGGAATACAAAAAAATTTATTAGTTCGTTAAAATATTTCTTTGCATTAATTTTATTGACAGAAAAAGGGAATCTTAGTAGAATCTACGGTTAGAGAGGGTTTTGATAAAATCTTTTCTGACCGTACTTTTTTTATCAATAAAATAAAAACAAAGTCCCGGACAGATAAAATCTGGTCTGTCTGAGAATACTTGAGAAGAAAAGGAGAATAATCATGGCAAAAGTAGGAATTGTGATGGGCAGCGACTCAGATATGCCGATCATGAGCAAAGCAGCAGACATTCTGGAGAAACTGGGAATTGATTACGAGATGAAGATCATTTCCGCACACAGGGAACCGGATGTCTTTTTTGAATATGCAAAAACAGCAGAGGAAAAAGGCTTTAAAGTAATCATTGCAGGTGCAGGAATGGCAGCTCATCTGCCGGGAATGTGCGCAGCAATCTTCCCGATGCCGGTTATCGGAATTCCTATGCACACCACTTCTCTGGGAGGAAGAGATTCCCTTTATTCTATCGTACAGATGCCGTCAGGAATCCCGGTTGCAACAGTCGCTATCAACGGAGGCGCAAACGCAGGACTTCTGGCAGCTAAGATACTTGCAACATCAGATGAGGAACTTCTTGCAAAATTAAAGGCTTACAGCCAGGAATTAAAAGAACAGGTGGAAGCAAAAGACGCAAGATTACAGGAAGTCGGATATAAAAATTACTAAGATAACTCAGGTCCATAAACAGGATCAGGGGTAAAAACGGAGGATTATCATGGATTACAAGACCGCTGGAGTAGATATTGAAGCAGGATATAAATCAGTAGAGCTGATGAAAGAGCATGTAAAGAGAACCATGCGTGAAGAAGTGCTGGGAGGACTGGGAGGATTTTCCGGTGCCTTTTCTCTTGCTAAGATCAAAGAAATGGAAGAACCGGTATTATTATCAGGTACAGACGGATGTGGAACTAAAGTAAAACTTGCTATGGTCATGGACAAGCATGACACCATTGGCATTGATGCAGTTGCCATGTGTGTCAATGATATTGCATGTGCAGGCGGAGAACCATTATTCTTCCTTGATTATATTGCATGTGGTAAGAATTATCCGGAAAAGATCGCAGCTATCGTGGGCGGCGTTGCAGAAGGCTGTGTGCAGTCAGATGCAGCTCTGATCGGCGGTGAGACAGCAGAGCATCCGGGACTGATGCCGGAAGACGAATATGACCTGGCTGGTTTCGCAGTAGGTGTCTGCGATAAAAAAGAGATGATCACAGGTGAAGAACTGAAAGCAGGAGATGTTTTGATCGGTATGGCATCCACAGGTGTTCACAGTAACGGATTTTCTCTTGTCCGTAAAGTTTTTGATATGACAAAGGAATCTCTTGATACTTATTATGAAGAACTTGGAACAACACTTGGTGAAGCACTTCTGGCACCAACCAGAATCTATGTAAAAGCATTAAAGAGCATTAAAAATGCCGGAGTTCGTGTGCACGCATGCAGTCATATCACAGGCGGCGGTTTTTATGAAAATATTCCGAGAATGCTTAAAGAGGGAACACGTGCAGTTGTGGAAAAGAACAGCTATCCGGTACTTCCAATCTTCAAACTTCTTGCTGAAAAAGGCAATATTGATGAACAGATGATGTACAATACTTATAACATGGGACTTGGAATGATCCTTGCTGTAGATGCAGCAGATGTGGACAAAACAATGGAAGCGATCAAAGCAGCAGGTGACACTCCGTACGTAGTAGGACGTATCGAAGATGGTGAAAAGGGAGTGACTTTATGTTAAAAGTCGGTGTACTGGTTTCAGGAGGCGGCACGAATCTGCAGGCTATCCTGGATGCCATTGACTGTGGAAAGATTACAAATGCAGAAGTTTCTCTGGTTATCAGCAATAATCCGAAGGCTTATGCGCTGGAGAGAGCAAAGAATCACAACATAGAAGCTGTATGTATTTCCCCAAAACAGTTTGAGAATAGAGAAGAATTTCACAGGGCACTTCTTGCGAAGCTGAAAGAAAGTGGCGTAGAGCTTATCGTTCTGGCGGGATTCCTTGTGGCTATTCCTCCAATGATCGTGGAAGCGTATCCAAATAAGATCATCAATATCCACCCGTCACTGATTCCGTCTTTCTGTGGAGTGGGCTATTATGGATTGCATGTACATGAGAAAGCTCTGGAAAGAGGCGTACGTGTGACAGGTGCGACCGTACATTTTGTTGACACAGGTACAGATACAGGTCCGATCATTCTTCAGAAGGCCGTAAAGATTAAATCTGATGATACCCCGGAAGTTCTTCAGAGACGTGTTATGGAGAAAGCGGAGTGGAAGATTCTTCCGAAAGCTATCAATCTTATTGCCAATGACAAAGTGAAAGTGGTGGATGGAAGAGTAGAAACAGAGGAATTTGATACAGAAGAGTAGATAAAGGAGCAAAAATAAAATGAAAGTCTTGATCGTAGGCAGCGGTGGAAGAGAACATGCCATTGCATGGAGTGTTTCAAAGAGTCCGAAAGTGGATAAAATTTATTGTGCACCTGGAAATGCAGGGATTGCAGAACTTGCAGAATGTGTAGATATCGGTGCTATGGAGTTTGAGAAACTTGCTGATTTTGCTCAGGAGAAAGCAATCGATCTTACCATTATAGGTATGGATGATCCTCTGGTTGGCGGTGTGGTAGATGTATTTGAAGCACGTGGTCTGAAAGTCTTTGGCCCGAGAAAGAATGCAGCTATCCTTGAAGGCTCCAAAGCGTTCTCAAAAGATCTGATGAAAAAATACAATATTCCCACAGCGGCATATGAGAATTTTGATGATCCTGAGAAAGCACTGGAATATCTCCGCACAGAAGCCAGATTTCCAATTGTCCTGAAGGCTGATGGTCTTGCACTCGGCAAGGGAGTGCTGATCTGCAAGGATTTGAAAGAGGCAGAAGACGGCGTAAAAGAGATCATGGAAGATAAGAAATTCGGAAATGCCGGAAATACCATGGTCATCGAAGAATTTATGACAGGACGTGAAGTCTCTGTGTTATCATTTGTAGATGGAAAAACTATCCGTACAATGACATCCGCACAGGATCATAAACGCGCTCAGGACGGTGATCAGGGATTGAATACGGGCGGAATGGGAACTTTCTCCCCGAGTCCGTTCTACACAGAAGAGGTAGATGAATTCTGCAGGAAATATGTATATCAGCCGACAGTGGACGCAATGGCTGCAGAAGGACGCCCGTTTAAGGGAATCATTTTCTTTGGTCTTATGCTTACAGCGGATGGTCCGAAGGTATTGGAATATAATGCACGCTTCGGAGATCCGGAAGCACAGGTAGTCCTGCCACGTATGAAGAATGATATCATTGAAGTAATGGAAGCTTGCGTAAATGGAACACTGGACCAGGTAGACCTTCAGTTCGAGGATAATGCAGCAGTGTGCGTAGTACTTGCAAGTGATGGATATCCTGTAAAATATGAAAAAGGTATCCCAATGTACGGCTTTGAAAATTTCAAAGGCAAAGACGGATATTACTGCTTCCACGCAGGAACCAAACTGAAAGACGGTCAGATTGTTACTAATGGTGGTCGTGTTCTGGGAATTACTGCGACAGGCAAAGATTTAAAAGAAGCAAGAAAGAATGCATATGAAGCTACAGAGTGGATTACATTCGCAAATAAATATATGCGCCATGATATTGGAAAAGCAATTGATGAAGCATAAAAAATATTGATGTTTAAAAATAAACAGGAGACAAAGCTGGGATAAAAGTCCCATTCTTGTCTCCTGTTTTATGGTTGGCAGATACTTCTTCTGTCCAAAATGATCTCGATGTAATATTTTTTGAAAGAACGATAGAATCCACATAAATTATTTTGCATAAATAATACGAGCGATTTCCTTTACTTTTCATGCAATCTGTTATAAAATAGAAAAGTGCTGTAAAGCAAAGTTACAGATTGAGATGAATTGTAACGTAGCAGAAACAGCAAGGAGAAAGTTACTGTTCAGCATATGCACAGTAATGGGAGAAATATTATGAACAGGAAAAGTCAGAAAGAGATTCAGGTGACGACACATATGGTGCGCCAGTTTCTGCAGGAGAATGAAGATACCGGTTATCGGGTTTTTCACAGCAATCTTCTGCCGGGTGTGGATAATGTTATGGGAATCAGACTTCCGGTGTTGCGAAAATTTGCAAAGCAGCTTTCTGGTATGGACTGGCAGGAATGGTTTGAACAGGCGGATGACCAGTGGTATGAAGAAACGATGCTTCGCGGATTGGTGAGTGCTTATGCAAAGATGGAATGCAAAGAACGCTTAACATATGTGGCAAAATTTGTGCCGGACATTAATAACTGGGCAGTATGCGATTGCTTTTGCAGTACATTAAAAGATGCAGATAAATACCAGACAGAATACTGGGATTTTATTGAAACGTATTTTACTTCGAATAAAGAATACGAAGCAAGATTTGCGGCAGTCATGCTTCTGGGACATTTTGTGAAGCGTGAATATTTGAAAGAGAGTATCAGACGTCTGGAGAGTATCACTCAGCAGGGATATTATGCAAAGATGGCAGTGGCGTGGGCAGTATCTGTATATTTTGCGGCATTTCCGGATGAGATGCTGACATACTTGCAGGACGGTCACAAACTGGATGAATTTACATATAAGAAATCACTACAGAAGATCACAGAGTCTTATCGTGTTGATAAGGAAATGAAAAAGATCATAAAAGAAATGAGACAGAGAGGATAAAATAATGGGAATCAGCAAAGAAGAAGCAATCAAGGAATTACAGAACAGAGAGACAGTATTTGTTGCATACTCACAGGCTACCAAACTGCCATATGTGAAATGTGACGAAGAGACTTATAATGACCAGGCATGGATTTTTTCCACAGAAGAAGGAATCAAAGAATTCGGCAAAAAAATGCTGGAAGAAAAGGTTCTTCTTATGGGTATGAAATTTACCAAGAAGGATTATCCCAGATTATATGGAACTTTCTATGCAATTGGCGTAAATACAGTTGTATGGGTAGATGGTGAAGATAAGATTGAGATTGATCTTCCTGATATTGCAAAACAGGCAGATATGAGCAAGATTGAGCCGGCTAAGAGACCGCTTCTGAATCCTACACTGGAGCTTTCCGGCATTTACTTTATGCAGGAACTCCGCCGTCCGGTAGAGAAGGATCAGCATGGAAATCTTCGTGAGCTTGAGGAAGAACTGATCGTAAACCTGAAGAAATCCGAATATCTGGTTGCTATGAATGTAGATCCTGAAGATCCTAAGAAGATCAATATTCCGTATCTCAAAAATAAAAAAGAAGAAATTCTCCAGCCTGTATTTACAGACGTTATGGAACTTGAGAAGTTTACAAAAGGTCAGAAGCTGCGTATTGCGAAAGTACCGTTTGCAAAACTTCCGGAGCTGTTAATCGATAAGGCAATGGCTTATGCAGTTAATCCATTAGGCTTTAACCTTGTTCTGAACAGAGAACAGCTCAATAAGATCATTGGCTTAAAATAATCAAGTCATGTAGATGAAATTCAGTTGACAGAAAGAAGATAAAGGGTGTGCATGCTGTGTGAGAACATGGCAGTACACCCCTTTTTGTTTTGAAAAATAATACAGCAATACGTCTTTCTGTTGCAAAAAATGTTGGTTTGTGCTAGGATATGTGTAACACAAAAAGGAGAAGAAAACGTATGATGATAGAAATAGATTTCAGCAGTGATGAAGCCATTTACATCCAGCTGACCAATCAGATCATCATG
>NZ_JBWJVQ010000203.1:0-28205 GCF_056339875.1 Blautia sp. ZXY-1-C6 | reverse complement strand
AAATGTCTGCACTTCCAATAAGGCTCTGGTTGCAAAGCATGGCCGCGAGCTGATGGATATTGCAAAGGAAAAGAGCATTAACTTCTTATTTGAAGCAAGCTGTGGCGGCGGAATCCCGATCATTCGTGTCATCAATTCTTCCCTTACAGGAGATGAGATTGACGAAGTAACAGGTATCCTGAACGGAACTACCAACTACATGCTTTATAAGATGAGCACAGAAGGCTGTGAATTTGACACTGTATTAAAGGAAGCACAGCAGAAGGGTTATGCAGAGGCAGATCCTACCGCCGACGTGGAAGGATACGATGCATGCCGTAAGATCGCAATCCTTTCCTCTCTTGCTTATGAGAGATATTTTGATTTTGAAGATATTTATACAGAGGGAATTACAAAGATCACACCTGAAGATATGGAGTATGCTGCAAAGCTTGGCAGAACCATCAAACTTCTTGGAACCAGCCGCAGACTGGCAGACGGAACCTGTTATGCAATGGTAGCACCGTTTATGCTCGGCCAGAACAGCCCTCTTTACAGTGTAAATGATGTGTTTAATGCAGTATTTGTACATGGAAATATGCTTGGAGATGCCATGTTCTATGGAAGCGGTGCAGGTAAACTGCCTACAGCAAGTGCTGTAGTTGGTGATATTGTGGATGCCGCAAAACATCTCCATGTTAACATTGTGACAAACTGGAACAGCACTCCGGCAGTACTGAAACCACTGGATGAAGTGACAGGAAGATTTTTTGTGAGAATTAAAAAAGAAGCAGCAGAAGAAGCGAAGAAGGTATTTGGTGATGTTGAGATCATCAGCCTGGGACAGCTTCCACAGGAATGTGCATTTATCACTGATGAAATGACACAGGGAGCATTTGAAGAGAAACTGGCTCAGATCGGAGATCAGGTACTTGCAAAGATTCGAGTTAAAGATTGATAAACTGACAGATTTCGTGTATCATATAGTGTGCCTGATAAGGTGGACACTGATACAATACTTCAGATAAATATTTGTACAGTGATTACTGTAAACAGAACAGGAAAGGGAAGATATGATAATCTTCTCTTTCCTGTAAACTTATTATGGAGGAAGTAAAACAATGTTGATTGTCAAGAAATTTGGCGGTACATCGGTTGCGAATAAAGAACGTATCTTTAATGTTGCCAACCGCTGTATAGAAGAGTACAGAAAAGGAAATGACGTGGTTGTCGTTCTGTCCGCAATGGGGAAATATACGGATGAACTGATCACTATGGCAAGGGATGTCAATGAGAAACCGCCGAAAAGAGAGATGGATATGCTCTTTACCATCGGAGAACAGATGTCTGTTGCACTGATGGCAATGGCGATGGATAAACTGGGAGTTCCTGCGGTTTCCCTGAATGCTTTTCAGGTTTCCATGCATACGACAAGCAGTCATGGAAATGCACGTTTAAAAAGAATTGATACAGAGCGTATCAGAAGAGAGCTGGACAGCAAAAAGATTGTAATAGTTACCGGCTTCCAGGGAGTTGACAAGTATGATGATTATACGACTCTTGGAAGAGGCGGTTCTGACACAACAGCGGTTGCTCTTGCGGCTGCTCTTCATGCAGATGCCTGTGAAATCTATACAGATGTAGATGGTGTTTACACAGCAGATCCGCGTAAGGTTCCGAAAGCAAGAAAGCTCAAAGAGATCACTTACGATGAAATGCTTGACCTTGCGACTCTCGGGGCAGGTGTGCTTCACAACCGTTCTGTGGAGATGGCGAAGAAATATGGCGTGCCACTTGTGGTACGTTCAAGTTTAAACAACAGTGAAGGAACTGTGGTAAAGGAGGAAGTTACAGTGGAGAGAATGTTGATCAGCGGTGTTGCGCTGGATACAGATGCAGTGAGAATTGCGGTAATCGGATTAAAGGATGAGCCGGGTGTAGCTTTTAAATTATTTGATACCCTTGCGAAGAAGAATATTAATGTAGATGTGATCCTGCAGTCTATCGGACGTGCGGGCAGAAAGGATATTTCTTTCACAGTCGATGGAAATGATCTGGATGATGCAGTTGCAGTTCTGGATGCAAATCAGGCAAGGCTTGGATTTGCAGAGCTTCATTCTGAGAGAAATATTGCGAAGCTTTCCATCGTAGGTGCAGGAATGATGAGTAATCCTGGAGTAGCAGCAAAGATGTTTGAGAGCCTCTATAATGAGGGCGTAAACATCAATATGATCTCTACATCCGAGATTCGTGTGACAGTTCTGATCAATGAAAAGGACGGCGTGCGCGCAATGAATGCAGTACATGATGCCTTTGGTCTGGCAGACTGATTTAGGAGAATTACATGACATCGAGACGTGAATTAAAAAACTATGCGAAGCAGGCCATGTCAGGAAAATATGGGATACTGATCTTGGCATTTGTTGCAGTTCAGGCACTGGCTCTGATCAGCAGCATGATATCCTCGGCTTTATTTCCGGGAGAGGAAACAATTGATATTGTGCTGTCGTATGCATTTACATTTATTCTGACTCTGCTGATCAATGTGGTAGCGGCAGGTATGAATTATATGTATCTGAATATTGCCAGAGGGAAAGTATATTCATTAAATGACCTGTTTTATTTTTACAGACATCATCCGGACAGAGTGATCGTTGCCGGATTTTTTATGGCAGTACTGAATCTGCTTACCATGCTGCCCTATACGATTTACAGTAATGCGAATCTTCCGGGTGAAGATGCTTCTGTGGAGGTGCTGATCACCTGGCTGTATACAGGTGTTGTTCTGATGATCGTTGGAATGATTGTTTATCAGATTCTGGTCATTCCTCTGGAGATGACTTATTATATTCTGGCAGATAAGCCGGAATTGAAAAGTACAGAGGCTATGAAAGAGAGTCTGGAGATGATGCATGGAAACTTCGGAAGATATCTGATGCTGAAGATAAGCTTTATCCCATTGATGTTTCTTTCTGTTTTTACATTCTATATTGCACTTTTGTGGATATTTCCATATATGGCCATGACAGAAGTAATGTTCTATCGTGATCTGACAGGGGAGCTTAAAGTGCAGAAAGAGGAAGAAGAACGTGTGGCACGAGACTATGTGAATCCTATGTTTGACAGTTATTCACAGAGTGAACAGCCACAGGAAGATCAGACGCATCCGCAGCAGTTTTGGCGTATGCCGGAAGAACCGGTTTCTTATGAAAACGAAGATGAACAGAATATTACGGACAGCACAGAAATACAGAATGTTCAGACAGATATGGATGATAAAAAAGAGCAGAATGATTCATCACCAAAAGAAGAGGAAGAAGACAACGAACCGAAACCATGGGATGAATATTTTGACAGTCTGAAATAAAAATACAGTTTACTAAATTGAAGACCTTTTTGCTATGATAAGTATTATGATATCAGGGTTAAAATACCTTTTGGCCCTGACATCATATTATCAGAAGAAAAAGGTCTTTTCTATAGCAATTCAAGAAAAGAGAAAGGGTTTTTACGATTATGAATACAAATGAGATCAGTGGAAAGCGTCAATTGGAATTTCTGGCAGATTTTGATTATATCAGAGAGGCAGGAACTGCAGGAGAAGAAAAAGCAGCAGAAAGGATTCAGAAAACTCTGGACAGTTTTGGCGTGGAGAGTCATCTGGAAGAATTTTCTTTTGATACCTTTCAGATAAAAAAAGCAAAGCTGAAAGTAACAGAGCCATACACAAAAGAATACACAGTAACCGGATATGGAAGATGCGGAAACACAGCAGAGGACGGGCTGGAAGCACCATTTGCGTATGCAGAGAACGGTGATGATATCAGCCTTGCATATGTCAGCGGAAAGATTGTCATGGTAAATGATCCGGTGAGAAAAGATATGTACCGGAAACTGGTGAAAGCCGGTGCTGTGGGATTCATCAGTATTGCAGGTTCTCCGTTAGATGAAGGCGTGGATCTGGTTCCACGTGCATACGCTCTGCCAAAGAATCTGCCGGGAGAAGAGAAAAAAGAAGCAGGAAGAGAAGCTGTCAATTATGATAACAGGATTCCTGGCGTAAGTATTCATTACAAAGATGCCATCGAACTGGTGACGAAGGGTGCATCTCAGGTATGTTTATCTGTAGAGCAGGAGACAGTAACATGTACATCCCGTAATGTAGTGGCACGTATCGAGGGGACAGATAAGGCAGAGGAAATCCTGACTCTGACTGCACATTATGATTCTGTTCCGGAGGGACCGGGGGCGTATGATAATATGTCCGGAGCAGCGATCATTATGGAACTGTGCAGATATTTCCATGCACACAGACCACGCAGAACAATGGAATTCATATGGTTTGGAGCAGAAGAGAAAGGTCTGCTGGGAAGTCAGAATTATATCAAAATTCATGAAAATGAACTTTCGGCACATCGTTTTAACATGAATGTAGATCTTGCCGGACAGCTTGTTGGCGGAACTGTGGCAGGTGTCACAGGTGATGCGTCTGTTTGCAACATGATTACATACATGGCTCATGAAATCGGTATCGGAATGTCAACGAAGAACCAAATATGGGGAAGTGATTCCAATACTTTTGCATGGAAAGGAATCCCTGCAATGACGCTGAACAGAGATGGGTTTGGCATGCATACCCGTCACGACACCATTGCACTGCTGTCAGACTGGTCACTGGAGAGAAGTGCAGTTCTGCTCGGCTATATTGCAGACAGACTGGGAAATATTGAAAGCTTTCCGTTTGAACGGAAAGTGCCGGAGGAATTTATTGCACAGCTTAATGAATATTTTGGGTAATTTACTTTTTATACGCTGTTATCCGGCGGGACTTTGACATATGTATGCCAAAATCCCGCACTTGACAAATCACTGCCAGATTGATACCCTATCACAAGAGCGTTTTTGATGATAAAAAATCAATCTGAATTCTGACAAGTGTGCCGACAAGTTGATTCTTGAAACAATCTTGCAGGATAAATTTTTTTATTTCAAGGCGGAGGAAGGAGGCGTAGCGGTGACTACGGCGACCGACGACAACGCGGAAATAAGAAATTTAGACGCAAGATTGTTCGAGAAATCAACTTGTTGGCACACAAGCAACAAGAGGAGAGAAACAAATAATGGATATTATTCAGGTAATCACACAGGAATTGAAGGTGGAGAAATGGCAGGTAGAAGCCGCAGTCAAATTAATTGACGAAGGCAACACCATCCCATTCATTTCTCGATACAGAAAAGAAGCAACAGGTTCCCTTAATGATGAGCAGCTTCGTGCACTCTTTGAGAGACTGACGTATCTGAGAAATCTGGAAGATAAGAAGAATCAGGTATTAAAGAGCATCGAAGACCAGGGCAAGCTGACTGAGGAACTGAAGAAACAGATTCTGGATGCCCAGACACTGGTTGTAGTAGAGGACTTATACAGACCATATCGCCCGAAACGTCGTACCCGTGCGACAATTGCCAAAGAGAAAGGGCTGGAACCACTGGCAGATATCATTCTTCTGCAGATGACAGACAAGCCGGTAGAAGAGGAAGCCAGGGCGTATGTCTCCGAAGAAAAGGGTGTTAAGAATGTTGCAGAAGCATTGAACGGAGCTAAAGATATTATTGCAGAGCGTATTTCCGATGAAGCAGACTATCGTATCTACATCCGTAACCTGACAACAAAGAACGGAAGTATTTCTTCCACAGCAAAGAATGCGGAAACTCAGTCTGTATATGAGATGTATTATGAATTCGAGGAGCCGGTCAGGAAACTGGCAGGACACCGTATTCTTGCGTTAAACCGTGGTGAGAAAGAGAAATTTATCACTGTTAAAGTAAATGCACCGGAGGAAGACATCCTTCGTTATTTGAATAAGAGAGTGATCAAAAAAGACAACCCGAATACAACTCCGATTCTGAAAGCAGTTGTAGAAGACAGTTACAAACGTCTGATCGGACCGGCTATCGAGCGAGAAATCCGCAGTGACCTTACTGATAAGGCAGAAGACGGCGCGATCCATGTGTTCGGCAAGAATCTGGAACAGCTTCTGATGCAGCCTCCAATCGCAGGCAAAGTAGTACTTGGATGGGACCCTGCGTTCCGTACAGGCTGTAAGCTGGCAGTTGTAGATGCAACAGGTAAAGTTCTGGATACAACAGTTGTTTATCCCACAGCTCCGACTACTGAGAAAAAGATCCGTGCTGCCAAGGATACAGTGGAAGGTATGATCGAAAAATACGGTGTATCCCTTATTTCAGTAGGAAACGGTACAGCATGTCGTGAATCCGAGCAGGTGATCGTAGATATGCTCAAAGAAATCCCGGAAAAAAAGGTGCAGTATGTTATCACAAATGAGGCAGGAGCATCTGTGTATTCTGCAAGCAAACTGGCGACAGAGGAATTCCCGAACTTTGATGTAGGACAGAGAAGTGCGGCTTCCATTGCAAGACGTGTACAGGATCCGCTTGCAGAACTGGTTAAGATCGATCCGAAATCTATCGGTGTGGGTCAGTATCAGCATGATATGAACCAGAAGAAACTGGATGAAGCATTAAGCGGCGTTGTAGAAGACAGTGTAAATAAAGTTGGTGTAGATTTAAATACAGCATCTGCATCTTTGCTTGAGTATATTTCCGGTATCAGCAAAGCAATTGCCAAAAATATCGTAGCTTACAGAGAAGAGAACGGTCAGTTTACAGACAGAAAAGAACTTCTCAAAGTAGCGAAATTAGGACCGAAGGCATTTGAACAGTGTGCAGGTTTCATGCGTATTTCCGGTGGAAAGAATCCTCTGGATGCAACAAGTGTACATCCTGAGAGCTATGAAGCAGCATCTGCACTTCTTTCAAAACTTGGATATAAGCCAAATGATGTTGTGGCAGGAAATCTCCTTGGACTTTCCCTGCAGGTAAAAGACTATAAGAAGATGGCAGCAGAACTGGGAATCGGTGAGATCACACTTCGTGATATTGTAAAGGAACTGGAGAAACCGGCCCGTGATCCTCGTGATGACATGCCGAAACCGATCCTTCGTTCAGACGTTCTTGAAATGAAAGATCTGAAAGAAGGAATGGTGCTGAAGGGAACTGTCCGTAATGTTATTGATTTCGGTGCATTTGTAGATATCGGTGTACATCAGGACGGTCTGGTGCACATTTCCGAGATGACAGAGAGATTTATCAAACATCCTCTGGAAGCGGTGAGTGTAGGGGATATCGTAGATGTAAGAGTAATCGGAGTTGATATGAAGAAAAAACGTATCAGCTTATCCATGAAAGGATTAAATAAATAACATCAATAAAACAGGGATTGCCACTGCAGACCGGATATCTGCAGGAGTGATCCCTGTTTTTTGGGGTACTGCTGTCTGCAGTAACAGTTATTCTGTTTCCCGGTGTGATGTGAGGTGTTCTTCAAGACTGCGTGCTGCAATGCTCTGTGGCCTTTTTACATTGCGGATCAGACAGATCTTTCGTTCAGGAAGAGGCTCTTCAATGGGAATCTGGACGATTTTCCCTTGAGCAATATGTTCAGCAGCAAGCTCTTCAGGGAAGAATCCGATTCCCAGGTTGTGCTGCACCATAGGGAAGATCTGGTCAGTAGTTGCCACTTCCATATCAGGTGAGAAGGGAAGGTTATGGCGCATAAAATACTGTGTATATAATTCTCTTGTACTGCTTCCGGGAGCAATCCCGATCAGAGGGATATCCTGCAGATCCTGAAGACAGTGTTTGTTGGAAGCTGTTTCCGCATATTCCTCTCCACCTATAAGGATCTCGCGGAAAGAATAGAGGGGAATTCTCTGAAGTGGTTTTTTCAGAGCGACAGGTGTGGTAACTACTGCAAAGTCTACCAGACCGTTTTCCAGTGCCTGAACTGCCTGTGGTGTGGAATGATTAGAGATTCTCAGCTTTACATGTGGATAACGGTGATGAAAGACTTCCAGTTCGTTCAGCAGGAATAAACGCAGTGCGATTTCACTGGCACCAATATTTACAAGTCCGCTTTCCAGACCTTTATCTTTGAGAAGTTCATTTTCTCCTGATACAAGCTGTTCTATTGCAATTGATACATGTTCAAAAAGTCTTTCTCCTTCAATGGTCAGCTGTACTCCGCGATTGGAACGGATAAAAAGTTTACATCCCAGCTCATTCTCCAGAATATTCATACACCGGGTAATGTTAGGCTGATTGTTTCCCATAACGTCGGCTGCTTTGGAAAAACTCTTATACTGGGCAACATAGTAAAAAATACGATAATAATCAAGAATCATGATACAGTCGGCTCCTTATGCTATATAAAAATAGAATATCTGATATAGAAAAATAACGTTTGTATATCAATGTGTGAATCAGTATAATACGACTGGGTCAAAAAATCAATATAAAAGTCCTGACAATAGGACGGAGACCAAAAGGGAAGGGAGATTACCGAATATGACAACAGCAAATAAGACAATTAAGATTAATGACGTAGAGGCAGCAAAGAAACTGGTCTGTGCGGCAGTCAGATGTCCATTTGATATTGACATTGTATCTAAAGGAAAAATTTTTATTGATGCCAAATCTATTCTCGGAGTATTAAGCCTTGATGTGGAAGAACCTCTGGAACTTAAATATGATGGTTATGATGAGGATTTTGAATCAGTGATCGCAGGTCTGGCATGTTAAGATTAAAGAAAGGAATTCGCAGGTGCAGATGACATCTACAAATCTTCTATATATTTATGTGATTATCATTAATGTAGTCACATTTTTTATCTATGGCTTGGATAAAAGCAGGGCAAAAGCCGGACAGTGGCGCATACCGGAAGCGCAGCTGATATTTCTGGCGGTGATCGGAGGGTCGGTGGGAGCTCTGGCCGGTATGAAGGTATTTCATCATAAAACAAGAAAGCCGAAATTTAAGACAGGAGTTCCGGCGATACTGATTATTCAACTAATTATTTATTTTCTGTTTTTGTGAAATGAGGGGATTATTCTGCGCTTATAGCAATCCTTATAAATAATGCATATTGATTTTAGCTCATCAGAGCGTGAAATCCTGTGTCAGTAAAGCGGATATATTGTCCGCTTTCTTTTTTTGCCCGAATAAAATTGATTGTTACAGAGAATGAGGTATGTTATGCTACTCTTATATGAGAATTGCGGGATCTGCAAAGCAGCGGAGTAATTCGCAGATATCAAGTCAGGGGGAAAGACATCTTTTAACCCTGATATTATATGAAAAGCTGCCTGTTAAATGAAAGAAGGGCAGAAAAATAATACATGACAAAAATATAAGAGAGCAGGTGGAAAATATTGGAACAGGAAATTCAGGAGGCAAAAAGTTTATATTACAGCTATAAGCAGTATTTTTCAGACTATCTTCCGGCTTTGACGAAACTGGGGCTGAAAGTAGTAATGGCATTGCTGGTATTTGTGGGCGGGCGCAAAGTGATCCAGTGGTTTGTTTCTTTCATAAAGAAGTCCATGGAGCGTGCGTCTGTAGACAAAGGTGTGATCCAGTTTACAGGGTCGCTGTTGAGAATTGTACTTTACATTTTGCTGGTATTTAGCATTGCCACTCATTTTGGTGTAAGGGAATCCTCTATTGCAGCACTGCTTGGTACTGCCGGTGTAACGGTAGGTCTTGCATTGCAGGGCGGCCTTGCAAATATCGCAGGCGGGATCATGCTTCTGATCTTCAAACCATTTCAGGTGGGGGATTATATCATTATCGCACAGCAGAATGGGTGCGAAGGAACTGTATACAAAGTAGAAATCTGTTATACAACTCTGATTTCCATAGATAACAAACACATTGTAATCCCAAATGGAACGCTGTCCGGCAGCATTATTACAAATGTAACTGCCAGAGATCTTCGTAAGCTGGAGATCAAAGTAGGAATTTCTTATGATTCAGACATTAAGAAAGCAAAAGCAATCCTGGAAGAAATCCTTCATAATGATGAAGATACGAAAGACGACCAGGGAATGGTGGTGTTTGTAGATGAGCTTGGAGAGAGTGCAGTGGTCATGGGATTAAGAGTCTGGGTGGCTACGGAGAAATACTGGCCTGCCAGGTGGCGGCTTAATGAACTGATCAAAGAAGCGTTTGATGCAAACGGAATTGAAATTCCGTACAATCAGTTACAGGTTCATGTAAAAAAAAGTTAAAAATCCGGACAGAATTATTGTAAACAATACCAAACACGATAACATATTTATGGTGAAAAATACTCAAATGATAAAAGCAAAGAGCTTTTGTTACTTGGGTATTTTTATTATGTGTTCAAACTGTAAAGCAGTTATTTGTTGCAAATCCGCGAAACATGACGAATTACGAATATTTGCCCGAACGAAAAACCTTGGAATTTGTGCAAAATATTGAAACTATATAAAGAACATAAAAAATGTAATGGTATATTTCAATAAAAAAACAAATTAAAATCAAATAAAACAATACAAAACAATTGACAATAAGAATACTATCTGATATACTTCATACAACTAAAGTAAGCAGAAAGTTATTTAAGAAACTATATGGCAGTGATTCAGTTGTAAACAGATAACAGGGCAAAGGATGAGCTGTACGGTTACAGTGACGATCTGCACAGGTTCACAGAAGTGAAAGGAGAAAAAGGAATATGAAGAAAAGAATGGCAGCGCTTATGCTCACAATGGCTATGGCAGCAGCACCGGTAAGTGCATATGCAGCAGATGCATCTCAGACACTCAGCGTAGCAGTAACCGCAGAAGTAAAAACTCTTGTACAGTGGGCTGCATCTGAAGAACAGGCATCACTGGTAAACAATCAGGCACAGGAAGGTCTTTTTCGTATGGATGAGAACAACCAGCCACAGCCGGCACTTTGCGATACTTATGACGTCAGCGATGACAAACTTACTTATACATTCCACTTAAGAGATGGTATCCAGTGGAGCAACGGAGATCCGGTAAAAGCAGGGGATTTCGTATTCTCATGGCTGAAGCAGATGAGTGCAGAAGCTACAAACGGCTACAGTTTTATTATGAATGACTACATTGTAAATGGTCAGGAATATAGCGAAGGAACAGTAGAAGCAGACGAGGTTGGTGTAAAGGCAGTAGATGATCAGACTCTGGAAGTTCAGCTTAAAAATCCGACACCATATTTCACAAACCTGTGTACAATGGCAATGTTCTTCCCTGTAAATGAAGAATTTTACAATAGTGTAGGTGACCAGTACGGTCTGACACCGGACAACATGGTTTACTGTGGACCATATGTGATCACAGAATATGATCCGGCCGTTGGTGTTACCCTTGCAAAGAATGACAATTACTGGGACAAAGACAATGTAAAAATCGAGAACGCTAAAGTTCGTGTTATGAAAGATGCTTCCGCAGCATATAACGCATACCAGTCCGGTGAACTTTCTCAGGTAGAACTGGATTCCACAAATGTTGCGGCAAATAAAGACAATCCGGAATTTTCTCAGACCGTTGATTTCCGTACCACTTATCTTCAGTTCAATCTGACAGATGATGTAGTTGGAAATGTAAATATGCGTCAGGCAATCTCCCATGCAATTGACAGAAACGCTCTGACAGAATTTGTGCTTGCAGATGGTTCTGTACCAGGGAACGGACTGGTAGCAGATGGTATGTCAGGTGACGGAGAGAAAACATTCCGTGAACTCAATGGTGATATTGCTGTATACGATGTAGATGAAGCAAAGAAATATTATGACGAAGCGTTAAAGGAGCTGGGAGAAGTAAAATCTCTGACTGTCCTGGTTGGTGATGACAGTGTATCTAAATCTGTAGCAACTTTCCTTCAGAGCGAGCTGAGCAAAAACCTTGGTCTGACTGTGGAAATTGATACAAAGACCATGCAGGGACGTGGAGAGCAGATGGACGCAAATAACTATCAGATGGGTGTTACTGCATGGGGTGCAGATTATGATGATGCCATGACATATCTTGATCTGTGGACAAACGGAACACCATACCGTGGAAATTATGTAGACGAAGAATATAATTCTCTGATTGCTGATGCCAAAACACAGACAGATGATACAAAACGTCTGGATGACATGCTTCAGGCAGAAAAGAAACTGGTAGCAGAAGACGCAGTTGTTTCTCCAATCTACCATAAGGGATCTGCAACATTAACAAAATCCAATGTGAAAAATCTGATCACACATCCGATCGGAGTTCCGATGGAATTCAAATATGCTTATTTCGAATAATCAATCAAAGAAATAATAAAGTAGATTACGAATATTTTAGGTTTACTGGCAGGTGAAAGTATCTACTTGAAATGTACAGGGCAGGCGGCGGGAATCGCTGCCTGCCTTTTGTATTCACAAACACAGTTCTGAAAAGAACGAATCTGACGAAAGAAAGGAAGGCAGACATATGGTAAAATATGTATTAAAACGTCTGGGTTATATTCTGGTAACTTTATGGATCATTATCACATGTACATTTTTCCTGATGAAAAATCTTCCCGGAACACCTTTTGATGCGGAGCGTTTCAGCATCATGACTCCTGCACAGCAGGAGAAAGTACTGGAAATGTACGGCTTAAATGATTCGGTACCGGTTCAGTATGTCAAATATATTGGAAACATGCTCCATGGGGATCTGGGAACTTCATTTACCTATGTAAATCAGGATGTTGCAAAAGTAATCGGAAGCCGTCTGGGACCATCGGCACTGATCGGACTTCAGGCAGTCCTGATCGGTCTGGCTCTGGGCTTGATTCTGGGAGTTCTGGCGGCATGGAAGCATAACAGTGGAATTGACTATTTCACAATGATTCTGGCAGTTCTGGGAGTCTCGGTTCCAAACTTCGTAGCGGCAGCCCTTCTTCAGTATTTTATTGGACTGAAATGGGGAGTTCTGCCAATTGCATTCTGGACAAGCTGGTCCTGTTCAATTCTGCCGTCCATTGCTTTATCGTTCTCAGCGACTGCACAGGTGGCACGATTTATGCGTACGGAAATGCTGGATGTTCTGGATCAGGATTATATCGTAACAGCACGTGCAAAGGGAATCAGTCAGGCGAAAGTCCTGATGAAACATGCAGTAAAGAACTCTATTATCCCGGTTGTTACAGTTCTTGGACCGATAGTGGTAAACTTACTGACTGGTTCTCTGGCTGTAGAGAACATCTTCAGTATTCCGGGAATCGGAAGTCTTTTTGTAGACTGTATCAAAGCAAATGACTATCCGGTGATCATGGGTATCACTATTTTTTATGCGGCATTTTATATGATGATTGTTTTACTGGTTGACGTTATATACTCTCTGATCGATCCGCGTATCCGTCTGGCGAGAGGAAAGGAGAACTAAAGCATGAATAACGAAATAATCAAGGACTCCATGTTCGTAAAAGCAGAGGTCGCAGCAGATGAGAAAGAGCATATCGCTGCACCGGCTTCCAGCATGATCGCAGACGCCTGGGCGAGACTGCGAAAAAACAAAGCGGCAGTAGTATCTTTATTTATTCTGATCGTCATTATCTTACTGGCGATTCTGGCACCAATTTTTTCTAAATATGATTTTGCATTTACAGATTACAGCAATGTATATTCCATGCCAACAAAAGAGCATATCTTTGGATGTGATCAGTTTGGCCGTGATTTATGGACCCGTGTATGGATGGGAACCCGAATTTCTCTGATGATTGCGCTGGTGGCAGCAGTGCTTGACCTTGTAGTAGGTGTTCTTTATGGAGCAGTTTCTGCTTTACTTGGCGGCAGAGTTGACGCAATCATGCAGCGTATTATCGAAATTCTGGTTGGTATCCCAAGTCTGATTATTGTAATTCTGTTTCTGATGGCGTTTCCAGCAGGCGTAGGAACGATCATCGCGGCACTTTCCATTACGGGATGGGTAAATATGGCACGTCTGGTACGTGCAGAAATTCTGAAACTGAAAAATCAGGAGTTTGTAATGGCTTCCCATGTCCTTGGAAGCAATAACTTCTATATTATAATGAAAGACCTGATTCCAAACACTGTAGGTATTATTGTAATTCAGGTTATGTTTACAATTCCGAGTGCGATCTTTACAGAGGCATTCTTAAGCTTTATCGGTATTGGTCTTGCAGAACCGCAGGCATCACTGGGTGTTCTGATCAATGGCGGATATCAGGTTCTTCAGAATTATCCTCATGTATTGGTCTGCCCGGCAATCGTAATCGTGCTGATTATGGTATGCTTTAGTATTCTTGGTGACGGTTTAAGAGACGCACTGGATCCGCAGATGAGAAAGTAGGTAGAAACATGGGAAAAATACTAGAAGTCAGTAATCTGACAATACATATCAAAACACATAAAGGAACCGTGCAGGCAGTCCGCGATGTAAACTTCTATCTGAATGAACAGGAAACACTGGCAGTAGTAGGAGAGTCCGGTTCCGGAAAATCTATTACCATGAAAGGAATTATGGGGATTCTTCCGAAAAACGGAAAAGTTACTGAGGGAACTGTCATGTATAATGGCAAAGACCTGACTAAATACACAGAAAGAGAAATGCAGACGATCCGTGGATCTGAGATTGCTATGGTATTTCAGGATCCGATGACTTCTCTGAACCCAACCATGAGAATCGGGAAACAGATTGAAGAAATGCTGAAAGCACATAAAATGGATATGACAGCAGAGCAGAGGAAAGCAAGAGCAATCGAGCTGCTTTCTCTGGTAGGAATTTCTAATCCGGAGCAGCGTTATAAACAGTATCCGCATCAGTTATCCGGTGGTATGAGACAGCGAGTTGTCATTGCCATTGCTCTGGCATGTGATCCAAAAGTGCTGATTGCAGATGAACCGACCACAGCTTTGGATGTAACAATCCAGGCACAGATTCTAGACCTGATGCGTGATTTACAGAAAAAGACAAAAACATCCATTATTATCATTACACATAATCTGGGTGTTGTGGCAAATATCGCAGACCGTGTGGCGGTTATGTATGGCGGAAAACTGGTAGAAACCGGTGATGTATACGAAATTTTCAAAAATCCATGCCATGAATATACTAAAGGTCTTCTGGCATCCATTCCAAAAGCACATGAAAAAGGCAATCGTCTCCGTGCGATTCCGGGAACGCCTCCGGATCTGATGGATCCACCGAAAGGATGTCCGTTTGCAGCAAGATGTAATGAAACCATGGTTGTATGCCAGCAGTTCATGCCGGAATATTCAGACTGTGGTTCAAACCATAAATCAGCCTGCTGGCTCCTTGATCCGCGGGCGAAGGGAGGAAAAGCCTGATGGGAATCAACAAAACAGAAAAACAGGTGCTTCTCGATGTGCAGCATCTGAAAAAATATTTTGAAGTAGGCAAAAATCAGACATTAAAAGCAGTGGATGATGTGACGCTTCAGATTTTCAAAGGGGAGACTCTCGGGCTTGTGGGAGAGTCCGGATGTGGAAAATCTACTTTTGGAAGAACGGTGATCCACCTTTATGAGCCTACATCGGGAACCGTTACCTTTGACGGCATGAAAGTAGACAAAAGTATGAGCAGGAAACAGGCACATGAACTAACCGGGCGAATGCAGATGATTTTTCAGGATCCATACGCATCTCTGAATCCAAGAAGAAAGATCATGGATATCGTAGGTGAAGGTCTGGATGCGCATGGTCTGGCAAAGAATCGTAAGGATAAAGAAGAACAAGTGGTACGTCTGCTCGAAACAGTAGGGCTTCAGGCAGAACATGCAGACCGTTTTCCTCATGAATTTTCGGGTGGACAGAGACAGCGTGTGGGAATTGCACGTGCTCTGGCAGTAAATCCGGATTTTATCGTATGTGACGAACCGATTTCTGCTCTGGATGTTTCGATTCAGGCGCAGGTTGTAAACCTGCTGGAAGAACTTCAGGAAAAAAGAGGGCTGACATATCTGTTCATTGCCCATGATCTTTCTATGGTGAAACACATTAGTGACAGGATTGGCGTAATGTATCTGGGATATCTGGTAGAACTGGCAGACAGTGAAGAACTCTTTAACAATCCGGTTCATCCGTATACCAAAGCCTTGCTTTCTGCGATTCCAATCCCGGAGCCGGAGATTGAAAAAAACAGAAGGAGAATTATGCTAGAAGGAACACTTCCAAGTCCAATCAATCTTGGAAACGAGTGCAAATTTGCTTCCCGTTGTCCGTACTGTGCAGACCGTTGTAAGAGCGCACAGCCTCCATTGAAAGAAATCAAACCAGGACATTTCGTGGCATGCTCTAGGTTTTGTTAAAGTTACAATAAAGCATAGGAATAGATTAAAAGCTGTCCATTAGCAGATGACGGTAACTGATTGAGAGACGGGAGAAAATGAGAATAGTGTTTACTGAGGAAAGACAAAGCGCAATAGAGAAATGCCTTCGTGAAAACGGAAAAGTCAAGGTTAAGGAATTAAGTGAGATGTTTCAGGTCACAGAAGATTGTATTCGAAAAGATCTTAAGATTCTTGAAAATGCCGGTAAGTTAAAGAGGACCTATGGCGGCGCAATCCTTTCACAGGATTATCCGCTGAAGAGAGACGTAGTAGACAGACGCCAGTTTAACCTTGACAAAAAGAGAACAATTGCAGCCAAAGCATTTAAATTGATCAAGAATAACGAAACGATTTTCCTTGATATTTCTACCACAAATATTGAACTGGCAAAGCTTCTTGCTGCGTCAAATATGCGTGTGGTAGTGGTAAGTAATATGATAGATATCCTGCAGATTCTTGCCACAAATCCATCCATTACCGCAATCGGTACAGGGGGAACAATGTACCAGACAGTAAACGGATTTATGGGAGCTGCAACGATAGAAGTGATCAAACAGTATAGCTTTGACCGTGCATTTATAGGAAGCTGCGGTGTGGATATGACTGATTGTGCAATTACTACATTGGGGGTAGAGGACGGATTGACAAAGAAAGCAGCCGTGTACAGCAGCAGACATAAATATGTTGTTATGGAAAGGGATAAATTCTATTTCAATGATTCCTATAAATATGCATACTTTGATGATATCAGCGGAATTGTTACGGATGAATTTCCAGATGATACGATCGTGAGTACACTGGAGAGAGCAGGGGTGAAATTGTTCTGATACAGCTAAGTCTTCGGGGGACTTAGCTGATCTGGTTAAATCAGTCAGCAGAATGGATGATCTGTCTGGCTTAAATGAAAAAGATGGAGGCAAGTACGTGAAAGAATATATCTTGGAAGCCTGTGTAGATTCTGTAGAATCTGCTATGGCAGCGGTTGAGGGAGGCGCAGACAGGCTGGAACTCTGCGGCAACCTGATCATCGGCGGAACCACTCCGGGACCGTGGCTTTTTGATGAGATAAGAAAGCGTTCGGATATCAGGATTCATGCCCTGATCCGTCCGCGTTTTGGAGATTTCTGTTATACAGATGCAGAATTTTCCATGATAAAGCATGCAGTAGAAGATTTCAGGAAAATGGGTGCCGAAGGTGTTGTATTTGGGGTGCTGAAACCGGATGGCACATTAAACATGGAACAGATGAAAGAACTGATGGAGGCGGCAGGGGATATGTCGGTGACCCTTCACAGAGCTTTTGATGTATGCGTGGATCCAATAGAAACAATGGAACAGGCAATCTCACTGGGAATCAATACGATCCTTACTTCAGGCCAGCGAAATGTATGTCTGCAGGGGGCAGATCTGCTGAAGGAACTGGTAGAGAAGAGTCAGGGACGTATCACGATCCAGGCAGGAAGCGGCGTTGGAGCAGAAGTGATCCGCCAGCTCTATCCGCTTACAGGAGTCAGGGCTTATCATATGACAGGAAAGAGAGTCATTGACAGTGAGATGCAGTTTCGCAAGGACGGAGTCAATATGGGACTTCCGATGCTGAGCGAATATGAGATATGGCGTACGGATGTAGATAATATCCGTGCCGCAAAGAAAGTTCTGGAGGAATTATAATGGCAGAACCGAGAGTTTTTTTAAAAGAGAACAGGGGCCGAATTGAAGAGAACTACCTGGAGCAGGCAAAGAACCTGCCCCGGGTTTTTGCGCCTGTAGACGAGAAATTACAGAAATGTACAGAGGAAGTGGCGCTTGCATGTAAATATTTATATGCGTTTATGCCGTACAGTGATATTGGCAATTATCCGTTTGAAGTATTTCTGGACTATGCAGAGAATGGTGTGAAGCTCTGGAAAGAGAATCCACAGGTTGCAGATCTTCCGGAAGAAATCTTCCTGAATTATGTGCTGTTTCACAGAGTAAATGAGGAAGAGATCGCACAGTGCAGAACTTATTTCCGCACAGAGATCGGAAGCAGAATACAGGGAATGAACTTCAGAGAAGCAGCGCTGGAAGTGAATTACTGGTGTGCCGAAGAAGCTACTTATCATTGTACAGATGACCGTACTTTATCTGCGATTTCTGTATACCGCAGAGGAAATGGCAGATGTGGTGAAGAGTCCGTATTCACTGTAAATGCACTGCGAAGTGTAGGCATACCTGCCCGCCAGGTATATGCACCGAAGTGGTCTCACTGCGATGACAATCACGCCTGGGTAGAAATCTGGTGTGACGGCAAATGGTATTTCCTCGGAGCCTGTGAGCCCGAAGAAATCCTGAATAAAGGATGGTTTACAAACGCTTCTTCCAGAGCAATGATGATCCATTCACGTGTGTTTGACACTAAGATACCGGAAGGCGAGGTGATCGGCACAGATGGTATGGTGACCATGCTGAATGAAATGAAGAGGTATGCAGTAACCAAAGAAATTACAGTAACAGTAAAGGATGCGCAGGGGTTACCCACAGAGAAGGCTGAGGTTTCCTTTGAGGTACTGAACTATTCAGAGTATGCACCGATCGCAGAGAAGAAAACAGACAGTAAGGGAACTGCCAGACTGACAACAGGACTTGGAAGTCTGCATATTTCCGCAAGAATGTGTTCTGACGGCGAGTGGTTCTATGCAGAAACAGTTATGAACACTGAGAAAGAAGATAACTGTGAACTTTGTCTGGTACCGCAGGATAAAAGAAATGACGGCGAATCAGAAGAATGGACAGCAGCAGATATATTTGCTCCTCATGATGCACCTGTAAACACAGACATGCCGACTCCGGAACAGAAGGCGAAGGGAAATAAGCGTCTGGCAGCAGCCAATGTACATAGAGAGCAGAAGGTAAGAAACTGGTCAAATCCGGAATGTGAACGTTTCCTGGGAAAAAAGGTAAACAGGATAGAAGAAGCCATTGCTGCCTCATACAGAGAAGATCTCCTGGGGGTTCTCACAGAGAAAGACAGAACTGACTGTATCAGTGACGTTCTTGAGGAACATCTGGAACTGTCGATTCCATATCATGGTATGATGAAAAAGGATACCTTTGTATCTTATGTGTTAAATCCAAGAGTAGATGATGAAGTTCTTCAGAAATACAGAAGAGAGATTAAGAAGCATTTTTCCAGAGCTGAGAAACAGGAGCTGAGAGATGATCCGTCCAGAATCTGGAATCTGATCGAGAAGGCAATTGTTTCCAGACCGGAGAAAGAGCGTTCCAGTGTGATCACAACACCGGCAGGATGCATAAGGACCTGTACAGGAAGCTTCCTGTCAAAGAAAATCCTGTTTGTTGCAATAGCGAGAACCCTTGGAGTAGCGGCAAGACTGAATCCACATGATCGTTCTATGGAATATATGGAAAACGGAAGATTTGTTCCTGTGCTTGCAAGAACAGAGAAGAACTGTACTCTGATCCTGAAAGCAGGAGAGACTGCACAGTGGAAATATTTCCAGAATTGGAGTATTGCAAAACTGGAGAATGGAAGATATACATCACTGAAACTGGGAGCAGAGAATTTCGAAGATCAGGTCCTGAATCTGCCGTTGGAATCCGGAAACTACAGGATCCTTACTTCAAACAGACTCCCAAATGGAAATATGTTTGCAAATGAATATCATTTTGAAATTCAGCCCGGAGAGACAAAGGAGATTGAACTGGTACTCAGGGAAGCAGACCTGGAAGATATGCTGGAGAATATTTCCATGCCGGAATTCATGCTGAAAACTGAGGATGGTACAGAGTTGAAAGCATCTGACCTTACAGCAGACGGGAAACATATCCTGATGTTTCTGGAAGAAGAAAAAGAGCCTACTGAGCATATCTTAAATGAAATGATGGAGCAGGAAGAGGCTTTCGCAGGATATGCAGAGCAGATTATTTTTGTAGTGAGAAGCAAAGAAGCACTGGAGACACCGACACTGTCCAAAGCACTTGCAAAGTTAAAAAATATTCAGATTTATTATGATGATTTCTCAGAGATTATCAATACTCTGGGAAGGCGTATGTACGTAGATCCGGACAAACTTCCGCTGATTATTGTGACGAATGGAACCCTGAATGGGATTTATGCGACCAGCGGTTACAATGTAGGAACCGGGGATATGCTGCTTAGATTAATGTAACAGAGCGATAAATAAGATGCCCGGAGATGACACCTGTGAGCATCTTCTGGTATTGCCGGATTACATTATTGTATAGATGTAAAGGATTGGATATTGAATTTGCATTTACATAAAGGAGATAAAAATCATGTATCAGTTTAACAGAAAAGAATATGAAGAACGTATGAAATGGTATCAGGATGCCCGTTTCGGAATGTTTATCCACTGGGGATTATATTCTATTCCTGCAAGAGGAGAATGGGTACGCAGTACAGAGGAGATGCCTGAGGAAGAATACCTTCCGTTTATGAAAGAATTTGATGCCAGAGACTATAATCCGAAACAGTGGGCAAAAGAGGCAAAGGCAGCAGGTATGAAATATGTGGTTCTGACTGCAAAACACCATGATGGTTTCTGTTTATTTGACAGTAAATACACAGATTATAAAGTTACCAATACACCTGCAGGAAGAGATCTGATCAAAGAATATGTGGAAGCTCTTCGCGAAGAAGGTCTGAAAGTCGGTCTGTATTTCACCTTACTTGATTGGCATCATCCGGACTATCCTCATTACGGAGACCGCATCCATCCTATGAGAAACCATCCGGAATGCAGTAATGAAAACAGAGATTTTTCTCGTTATATAGAGTATATGTACAATCAGGTGGAAGAGGTCTGCACAAATTATGGAAAAATCGATATTATGTGGTTTGACTTTTCCTATGACGATATGCGAGGCGAGAAATGGGGAGCAACCAGACTGATAGATATGGTCCGCAGATTACAGCCGGGAATCATCATTGATAACCGTCTGGAAGTCAGTGGTGAGGGAAGAGGATCTCTGTATGAATGCGATCCGACACCGTATCATGGCGATTTTATAAGCCCGGAACAGATCATCCCGCCGGAAGGAATCTGCGACAAAGAAGGGAATCCGATGGTATGGGAAGCATGCTTCACCATGAACAATAACTGGGGCTACTGCGCAAATGACCACTATTACAAACCTGCTTCCATGCTGATCAAGAAGCTGGTAGAGTGTGTTTCCAAAGGTGGAAATATGATCCTGAATGTAGGACCTGATGCGAAAGGTAAATTCCCGAAAGAATCCTCCGCGATCCTGGCGGAAATCGGACGCTGGATGGATAAGAACCATGACAGTATCTATGGATGCGCTCCGGCAGCAGATATTCCGAAACCGGATTATGGACGTATTACCAGAAAAGGAAATAAGTATTATGTCCATATTTATGAGAATACATTAGGACCACTGCCGCTGATTGGATTTGACAAGAATAAGATTGTGAAAGTACGTGCCCTGGATGACGGACATGAAGTGCCGATCTCTACTTTATGGGTGCACAGCGATTATCCGGATATCGCATTTGTTGACCTTGGCCCGGATCCTGTACTGCCGGATCCTGTAGACTATGTGCTGGAAGTGGAGATGGCTGAATAAAGATATAGAATACAAAAAAAGCTGCCGTATGGCAGCTTTTTTGTATTTCTTAACCGAACTGAGATGCAGGTGTCCGCCTGGCTCAACAACGGTTTCTCTTGTTTACGAAATAATTCAGAATCCCGCCGCCTATGATAATAACAAGAGCAACAGCAACAACACGTTTCGCTGCTTCCTGCGGCATCTGGCTTTTGGAACCGATGGAATCGGAATAGAAAGTCAGGGTATAATTGATCTCATGAGGGGTACCCATGGCGGTAGTGTCTGCGATTACCGGCATGCTCTCATCCATAATGGTAACCGGGATCTGGAATTCAGAATTCGTTCCTTCCTCATTGACAGGGAGATATTTTTTACCGTCAACGATCATGTAGTCATAATTAGAACTGCTCCACTGGATATCGGCAGTTACTTCGCCGTTTTTCACAGTGATCAAAGTCGGTGAAGTGACACTGGCTTTGCCGCTTCCACCTTCCAGCTCTACCTGGATGGAATACTCCCCATCTTCTTTATCAAGAGTGAAAGCCTGTGCAGCAGGAACAGAAGTCCATACTGACAGACAGCAGATCAAAGCTGCCAGAACTGCAAAAATCTTTCTCATATTTCTTTCCTCACTTAAATTCGATAATTTTCATCATCCCACAATTGAAATTAATTGTCAATACCTCGTTGAAAAAGTTATCCTGTTTTAGTATAATAAAAGGTGCTGTCCGCACGCAACATCATTGAGAACGTAGTGAACAGTGAGCACAATAAATGAATATCTGTGAATTGCTTTGCTGCGAAGCAGCTCCTGCAATTCTGATATCATAAAAATGTATATGCAAATCACAGGAGGATATGGTAATGAGAGGAATTTTATACGGAGTAGGAGTTGGCCCCGGAGATCCGGAACTTATGACATTAAAGGCAGTGCGTCTGATCAAAGAGAATGATATTATTGCGGTACCGGGCGCAGAGGTGCGTGAAACAGTTGCATATAAGATCGCAGTACAGGCAGTACCTGAGCTTGCAGACAAAGAACTCCTGCCAATCTATATGCCAATGACACATGATAAGGCAGAACTGGAACTGAACCATGAAAAAGGAGCCAAGGCGCTGGAAGCAGCACTTGATACAGGTAAGAATGTAGTATTTCTGACACTTGGAGATCCGACTATCTATTCAACATTTTCATATGTACAGAAGAGAGTAGAAGCGGATGGATATGAGACAAGACTGGTAAGTGGCATCACTTCCTTCTGCGCAACAGCAGCACGCCTGAATATCCCGCTTACAGAGTGGAATCAGCCCCTTCATGTACAGCCTGCAGTTCACCGTCTTGACAGTGAACTGGATCAGCCGGGAACCTATGTGCTTATGAAATCCGGAAGAAAGATGAATCAGGTAAAGGAAATCCTTGAAAGAAGCTGCCGCGAAGTCCGTATGGTAGAGAATTGTGGTATGCCGGATGAACATATTTACAACAGCGTAGAGGAAATTCCGGATGATGCAGGATATTATTCCCTGATCATTGCCAAAGAGAAAGCCGAAGAGAAATGATAGAGACAAAAGATCTGACGAAAACTTTTGACAATTTTACAGCAGTGGATTCCCTGAACCTGAAAATTGAAAAAGGTGAGTTTTTTGGTCTTCTCGGACCAAACGGAGCAGGCAAGACAACGACCATCAGCCTGCTCTCAACCCTTCTTCTTCCGACAAAGGGAGAAATCCTCATAGACGGTCAGCAGCTTACGAGACAACGTCCTGATCTGAAAAGAAAGATTAGTGTGATCACCCAGGAATATTCCATGCGTCAGGATATGAATATGGATGAGATCATGGAATATCAGGGCCGTCTCTATTTTATGCCCAGAAAGCAGATAAAGGAAAGAACAGAGGAGCTTCTGGAGTTCTGTGACCTGCTGAAATTCCGCAAGCGTACAGTCCGTAAGCTTTCCGGTGGAATGAAGCGTAAGCTGATGGTCTGCCGGGCACTTCTGACAGATCCGGAGATCCTGCTTCTGGATGAACCCACAGCAGGTATGGATGCTCTTTCCAGAAGACAGATGTGGAATCTTCTGCGTAAGCTTAATGAGAAAAACCTGACGATCCTGCTGACTACTCATTATATGGAAGAAGCACAGAGTCTCTGCAATCGTGTGGCACTGATGGATCATGGTAAGCTGGAGGAGGTAAGTACTCCGTCTGCACTGATCGAGAGTCTTGGTGCTTATGCAGTAGACGAGATGACAGCAGATGGAACACAGAATCACTATTTCCATACACGCCAGGAAGCAATCCGGTATCTGGAAGAGCTTACAGGGCAGGCGTCTCTTCGTGAGACAACACTGGAAGACGTCTTTGTAGAAAGAGCCGGGAAACATTTGATTTCAAAATAGCAGATATTAACTGAATCAGGGAAGTCCCCTGCGGAGGCTGCGAAAAAAGTTAGAATAATCTGGAGAAAAATGTATGGGAATTATAACAATATTATGGGAGAAGTGGGTAGAATTCCGCCGGGACTTCTATAAGATCACGCTGGCAGCAATGATCGCACCGCTAATGTATCTGATCGTATTCGGAATGGGAATCCAGACCACTTCTCATGGACAGCCATACCTGAACTTTCTGATTCCGGGTGTGGTATCATTGACAACTATGAACGGAAGCTTCAACGCCATTGCGCAGAACCTAAACGTACAGAGACTGTATGAGAAGGCTTTTGATCAGGTGATGATCTCCCCCACACCATTATGGCAGTTTATTGCCGGACAGATCATCGGGGGAAGTCTGCGCGGTCTGTATGCAGGAGGAATCATACTGCTTCTTACAGCACCTATTGAGACAGGACTGATTTTCAACGGATGGTCCTTTCTGGTGATGTTCCTGAACGGAGCGGTATTCTCAGCCATCGGCGTGGTGGTCTCCTTTCTGGCAAAAAACCACGCAGACGTGCCGAGGTTTTCCAATTATATCATTATGCCTATGGCATATTTGTGTAACACCTTTTTCTCAACAGAGAAACTTCCGGGATTTATAGGCAAGTTTGTATCAGCCTTGCCATTATCCCAGACCAGCCATCTGATGAGAAGCATTTCATCAGGTGAGGCGGTGAATTACACTGGTATTGGGATTCTGCTTCTTTATCTGCTGGTGTTTACTGTAGCAGCATCATGGTTTATTTATAAGAAGAAAAACCTGTAACTGACTGACAGGGAGGAGCCTGTGCTCCTCCCTGACTTATTTTGTATCCGACTGACTGCTACTCAGAAGTATCAGCGGTATTTGTGAGAACATGAAGATTATCAATTTCTCTCTTTTTTTCAGCAGAGAGATAAGGATAAACTTTGTTTATACCTGAAGTCACAGCATCATCTGACGGTACTTTTATCATGGAATAGACATCAGAAGGGTAGTTCTTAATGATTTCCATGAGATAATCTGCGAATTCTTCGTATTTTTCAAGTCCCATATAACAGTAATCGTAATAAGTAAAAAGCGTGGAATCAAAAGCACCTTCCTGTTTCCGGGAATTGCACAGAATCCAGAGCAGTCTGGTAATCTTCCCGTTTGACAAGGGAATCCAGATGATCATAAAATGCAGCAGATGCTTTACATTCTGTCATGCATGTATCGTATCGTTCCTGTACATCCGGAGACAGTTCCCCCTTAATATCCTGAAGGTCTGTATAAAGCGGACTTTGAGAATGGATATTGACAGGCGGGTAATGTTTGTCCAGAAAATTAAGAATCACCAGGGCGGCATTATCATAATCTCCTGTCTTATTATAAAGTTCTGAATAAGTCAGGGCACCGGCGAAGGTGTTTTCATTTCTTTCCTTTTTGGAGTCCAGTATCTTTTTTGCATTTGTATAGTCCCCTGCTTCCATGGCTGCCTCTGCACGTGGAACAGAAGTGGAGTAATAGTCATCGGAAGAGTTGTCTACGTCAGGATCAGGCTCCAGGTAAGCAGGACGTGCATTAGAGGTGGCAATTCCGTTTCTTATCCATATATATCCCACATTTGCAGCGGAAAACAGAGCGGCTGCAATGGCAAAAGCACAGGCAGCGGTAAGCCTTTTCCTGTATTTGTTTCGTTTAAAGGAAGATGTCCGGCAGACTCTGAGAATATTCTGACCGTATTGTGTGGAGTTGATTTCTGTTTCTTTTTCATATCCGGAGGATTTAAATGTCTCCAGTATCTGCTGTCTTTTCAGAATTTCTATAACAGATGAATCCATAATGTATAACCTCTTTGCTTATAGCAATTCTATAAGTTTTTTATGATATCATTCTCAAAACAGTAAACGGCAGCACAAATCCGATCAGAAACTTAAAAAGATAACACCATTCAGGCTGCTGTTCAAGGCAAAGCTGATAAAAGGCAAAGTGTCTGCCAAGATGAAAAACATCAGTAGTCAGGATTACAGAAACTGCTACTGCAGGAAGGATCCAGGCAAGTGAAGGTGAGGGGCAGATCAGGAATATCAGAAGATGAAAAAGTGCACAGTAAATCAGGGAAAAAATACATATTTCCAATGGTTTTCCACTCCGAAGACCTGGCAGTATGTGAAAAAATTCCGGAACAGGCATTGTGGAAGTGGACAAAAGAGCGGAAATATCTTTTTTCAAATGTGTAATATCCTTATATCTTCTGGAATAATCGGCAGTACATTTATTGATTATTTTGCGGACTGATTTAGACAGACTGCTTTGAAATTCTTCTCTGCTCATCTGTTTAGGTGATTTACCGGTGAGCATAAAGGCAAAAACACATCCGAGAGAATAGATATCGACTCTGTCTGTAGGTGTCTGGTAATCCAGAATCTCCGGTGCAGCATAGGGATTGGTACCTGCTACGGTAGTGACCATATGATGGCTCCCCTTTTCTTCTCTGGCAATATCAAAGTCTATCAGTTTCACAGCTACATTCCGGCATAGTTCTGTGATACTTTTTCCGGTGGAAGATGTGGGCTGCTGCTTTTGGGAATTCAGGGGAAGGACATCTGTAAGCAGGATATTCTGAGGAGAAACATCACCATGTACCAGAGAAAGTTCCGAAATATTTTCCAGAGCTTCGCAAAGCTGAAGAAGGAAAATAAGTGCTTCTTTTTCGGAGAGTGTACGCATTTTCAGAATAAAATCCTCCAGGGTGAGGCTTCGCATTTCCGAAAGCTCCTTTGTGGGATAACTGAGGCAGGCGGGTTTCTGTATAAATTCGTTGATTGCCAGAGAATGTCCGTTTTCTGAGAGAACACCATACACAGTTTCGATATAAGGCGACCATCTGGAACTGATTTTTCTGTAAATTTCAGTTAAGGAAGCAGGAATCTCTTTCAGGACTACACTGCATCTGTCAGGCGAAAGGACAGCGTGTTCCTGCCTGATTTCAGAAACATAGGTAGCATAGTAATTTCCATCTTTTTTTAATCTGGGCGGAGAAAGCTGATCTGTAAAATCAAAATCAATATAATTTTTAAGCCTGGGATAGAAATAATCTAAAATAGTCATAGAAACCTCATATTGCTGTAAATACATATAACGCCTGCTCTCTGAGAAGAAAACAGGCGCGTTTTTCGGTAAGTGATCGTGTCAGCTGTAATACATTGTATCACTTCCGGATCAAAATATAAATGATTTTCTGTGAAAAATATATAGCAATTCCCGTTGCTGCAGGAATAAGATGAGCAATAAATCAGGATAAGATAGAAAGTCCATTGTTCATGAGAAGTTCATTGATGTCATCTACACTTCTATGTGCTTTAATACCTGACATAATAATAAAATCTCTCTGGTTTTTTGGATAAAAGTCAGATTGCAGTGTACATTTTAATACTTCTCTGGTTTCCCTGAGATTTAATTTCAGAACGATACAGACGATGATCAGTTTGTCCCGTCCGAGATTCTTGGTTCCTTTCAGAAATTCATGAAGATGGGAAGGATAAATACCACACAGATCTGCAAAATGATTAATGCTGGAAGGCATTTCTGTGATCTTGGCATATAGTTTATCCCTCATTGTATCAGGAGAAACAAATTCTACTTCTTTTACATCTACCGGTTCTCCTTTTTCAATTTTGGCAAAGATATCATTTGTGCTTAGTTTCTTAGTCATAATTTCCCCTTTAAGTTACTGTATCCGGCAATAACTTCCTTAAAATTCGTGGATATGATGTCAGTGCTAAAACATTCTTAACCTGACATTATATATGTACTATATATCTCAAAGTGAATCTTTGTAAAGAGAAAACGGGGAATTATATACTGACAGTGTATGAAAACGTTGCTATTCACTCTGTTCTCCGTAAAACTTTTACCGGTGAACAGCGATAAAACGATATTTCCAATTATTGACTTTTATCCTTTGAATGATATACTTGAATTATGCATAACCGAG